>NZ_FR898057.1:0-14876 GCF_000437175.1 Ruminococcus sp. CAG:330
CCAGTAATGGTGTGCTCTTTTGCGTCAGATATGGGGATATGTCTGTGAAGATGCTTCTCATGCGCCGTTCAATGTCCTAACGGGTTCTCCGGCATTCCTGCGGTGCCTGTCTGGCTGCCTGAAACGCCAGTTTCACAAAAAGACCGGAGCCAATGGGGCGCATGGTTTTCAGCATGCCCTCCGGAAAAACGAAGTGTGTGCCGTGGGGGGATACGGCAATCTCCGCATTGCAGTCATTTCACAGCGGAGCGTGCCGTGTAGTCCTCTCATGTTAAAATGCAAATTTGCACATGATTCAACTTCATTTTAGAATTATTTTTATTCAACTTTCCTGATAAATCAAAAATAATCATATTTTTTCTGACTGGATGTCAAAAAAATTGAAAAAAGTATTGCGTTTTGAAAATTGATATGGTATAATTAGAGTGCGATCTAATTATATATGAAAGTGGTGTAGAACATGTCGAGAAGATATGATAAGGAGGACGCCAGGCGGAGGATTCTCTCGGTCTGTGTGCGTTTGTTTATTGAGAAAGGGTACAGCCGGACGACCAATGCGGAGATTCTGCGGCTGGCGGATGTGACCAACGGAACATTTTATAACATTTTCAAGTCCAAGGATGGCATCCTTTTGGAACTGACAGAATTTATGTTTTCCAACCAGTTCAACATTGCAGGACAGCTTGCCGGCACGGCGACCGATCCCATCTTCCTGTATGCACTGGAAACCTCGATTCAGATGACGCTGACGGAGCTGAATGAGAATCTGCGGGAGATCTATGTGGAGGCGTATACCCACCCGCAGGTCGCGGAGTACATCCATCATAAGACGGCAGCGGAGCTATCCAGGATTTTCGGCAGCTATCTGCCGGAGTGCAGCGAGGCGGACTTTTTTGAACTGGAAATTGGAACCGCAGGCATGATGCGGGGCTATATGGTGAGGAGGTGTGACTGTTATTTTACGCTGAAACGAAAACTGCAGCGGTTTCTGCGGATGAGCTTCAGCGCATACAATGTGCCGAAAGAACAGCAGGATGCGGTGATCTCACAGGTGCTGCAAATGGACATCACGTCCATTGCCAACATGGTAATGCAGCAGCTGTTTACCGCACTGGAGATGAAGTATGACTTCGTTCTCACAGAAAAAACAGACGAAGAAACCGGGAAAACGGGAACCAACGCAGGCAAGCTCTCATAAGAGCTCGTGTTCATAGGCGTCTATCTACGTCTTTTCGGCAAATTTTGTTGCATACTGCGTTAAAAATTCTTGCCATACGAAAGTATGCCTGCAAATTTTTGCCTTGTCTGCAAAAAAATTTGCTCGAAAATCCGCATATATTTCCTATGAACACAAGCTCTAAGATATTCTGCGGAGCATATGCAAAATGAACAAGAGGTGAATGAGATGAAAAAACATTTGGGAAAACAACATGCGCCGGGGGGCGCAGCGCATAAAAAGCGAACAGCTGCCGTGGTGACGGTTATGACGCTCTGTCTGGCAGTGTCTGTTGCAGGCGGACTGGTGGGTTATCACTGTTATCAGGAAGCCAAGAACCGCATTACCGTGTCCTTTGACACCGACGGCGGCAGCGAGATTCCGGCGATGGCGGTGAAAAAGGGAACCACACTGGAAAGCATCCCCTGTGCTGATCGGGAGAACAGCGATTTTACCGGATGGTATTACGATGAGGCGCTGACGCAGCCCTACTTTTCGGATGACGCATTCGATGCCAACACAATGCTGTATGCAGCATATGAGGAGGACAGCGACGAGGTCTATGAGAGTGAGTCGGCCTATGTGCCGGACTGCGATGCATCGGCATCCATCATTCTCCAGTCCGATGACGAGATCACGGCGGAGAATCTGGGGGAGTATCTCACAGTGGACTCCTATCTGGGAACTATGCCCAGCGGTTTCACGGTAACCTCGCTGGGTGACGGCAAATACGAAATCACACCGGAACAGGTGTATCAGGCGGGCTGTACCTATGATTTCTCGACTTCCAACGGCGCTTCTATCGTTACGGAAGAGGAAGGAGAGGTCACCTCACTGTCCCAGCGGATTCACAAAGAGGATGCGGAAACAGTCGTGCTGAAAAACGAGATCCTCTATTTGGACTGGGACAGCGTGATTCGGGACGGCTCGGACTATGCGCTGTACATTCCGCAGCGTGATACGTACACCCTGACGGAGGGCATGCCCATCTGTCTGCTGGACGGCTACACGGAATGGGTCGCTGCCGGAGAAGATCAGGATACTTTCGGACAGCTGTTCAACGATGCCACGCTGTTCCTCAAGACCACGGCGGTGGACTGCACTTTTTCTGCAAAGACCGTTGCCGGTCAGCCGGTATCCGGCGACACATGGTACTACGTGACGGCAGAGGACGGCGAGCTTGCCGATGTCATTGACGATGTGGACATCTACGCAGAATACAGTGTGCCGGCGAAAGAGATGATCGACACGGCGGAACTGGAAAAGAGCATCAGCGAGAGCGCCGGCGTGAACCAGATCGCCGACCTGCTGACCTGTGCCGTTGCAGACGACGCCACATTTCTGCAAATGGCAGATGGAGATGTTCGGGTGGATGACCTCCTGCTCAACTCCCTCTCCGCCTCGGCAGCAGACGGTAATTCCCTCTTGTTCCGCAGCGGGCTCAGCATGGGAAATGAAAAGGGCGTCAAGATTCCGGTGCGTGGGGATAACATCACCGTCAGCGTGTCGTGGAGCGGTGACAGCGCCTCCAACCCGAATTTCCCCGGCGTGGATGCAAGCGACCCGAACAACAACCAGTGGTCAGCCATGCGTGTCAAGATCAACTTTGAACGGGAGATCAAGGGCGTTGCAGTAAAAGCTGCGGTGGATGTCACAGAATATCTCAAGGTGACCATGCAGGGCTATAAGGAGTGGGACGGCAGCAAGATCTCATTTGACTACGCTGCAAACATGTACTCCCAAAGCAACTTTGATTTCAGCGTGCAGGTGCGCACAGACGGCGGTGACTGGACGGACATCTCGGACAGCATCAACAGCAGCCTGAGCTCCGCCGACATGGTGCAGAAGTATCAGCAGATGATCGGCGCAGACGGCGGATATATCGACCTGTGTGATGTGGAGCTGGTGGGAAAGGATTTCTATGTCATTCCGGAGTTCCCGATTTTCACTGTGCATCTGGGCTTGAACTATGTGCTGAAATTTGACCTCTCTGCCGGCATTACCAGCAACTTCAGCTATCTGGATGCCACACAGATCGGTATGCGCGGAAAGACGGGAGAGGGCATCCAGTCCTATAAAAATGAACTGGTGGGTGCGAACCGCTATGCCTATAATCTGGATGCCTGCGGTTATCTGGGCATCAAAACCGGTTTAAAGGGCGAACTGACCCTCTCGTTTACCGGACTCCGGAAACTGGGAGAAGTCGGAATCACGCTGGAACTGGGCACGTATGTGGATGTGTACGGTTATCTGAGTCTGGAGATCACGAAGCCGCAGCAATATTCCAGCAAGGTCAACAAGTCGCTGACTGGCGGCTACTATATGGAGATGGGCATCTATCTGGAAATTCGATTGATCGCCCGATCGCAGACCTTTGATGTGGAGGCAGGTGTGACGCTGCTGGATGAGAAGTGGAAGCTGCTCTCCCTCGGCAATCGCTATGTGGCGTGCGGCATCAATGGTACCGGAAATGCGGAGTACTTCATGCACACCAACAGTGCGGATATCACTGATGTGTGCGGTTTGAGCACGACCTGCTTAGACCTCAAAACCGGTGAGCTGGTGGAGAATATCCCCCTCAGCAGCCTTGGGAAATTCTATCCGCATATCTCGGATTCCTCGTTTCAATTCAGCAATATGCAGCTGAGCATTGACGCAAGCAAGTCGAAGCAAAAGACAAGAGTCGCAACCATCGACCTGTATTGCAGTGTGCCCATGCTCACCGCTGCCAAGAGCAACGACGAGGGCTATGTGTGCATTACCACCAAGCTATACTGGGCAGACCCGAATTTGGCAGTCAACTCCATTGCGGATTTCAGCAAGACGTTCCGTGCTGTCTATTACCTCAAATTCCCCGACGGCACGCTCCGGGAAATGGATTCCAAGGAAGTGCGCATGGGAGAGAGCGTCGGCTATTTCAGCTTTAGCATGTATCATGGCGGTTACGATCACATCTACCAGATGGAGGATGCGCTGTATACCGACACAGAATCCAACGTCGCAAGCTTTGCGGATATGGACCGTGCGCTAAAAGATGTGTATCTCACAGAGGACACCGCTTACTACCGTAACGCAGAGAAGAAGCAGTTCTATGTCAGCTTTGTCTACTACGACAGCTTGGCAGGATGCTGGAAGGGTGACATGCGTGTCTGCGCTGCCGGCGACATTCCGGTTGTGCCGGAGACAGCCCTGAATACACCGGCGCTGAAACAGTGGGATGGCCACGACAATGCAGCGGGCACGGATGTGTCGGCAATATCTGCGCTGTCGGATGATCCGAAAAACTATTATTATCAGTGGAGCACTATGGGAGAAGATCCCAGCCGGTCATTGAAAATATATCAGGGAACAGAACAGCAGGTGCAAAATCAGATCGAAGAATATTTCAATGATCTTAAGGCAGAAGAAACCGGAAAGAAAACCCACTATAATCCGGAGAGCACATTTACGCAGACCTATGCTGCAAGCTATAACGATTGCAATGTCACATTTATCTACGGAAAAGATGGCGAGGAATATTCCGCATCTTCTACCATGAAGTTTGATTCGCCGATCACGACACCGGACAACGCCTATTTTATTGAGAGCGTAGGTTATCTGGAAGGATGGGACGTGGACGGCGACGGCATATCGGACATTGGCAAGGATAAAAATAATAATTTTGTATTTCCAAATGCGACAACGGATGGCCTGGTATATCGGGGAATCTATGAACAGCCTGATATCAGGGTTCACGTACAGGCGTATGACACGGCTCAAAGAGACTATGTAGAGGTGGCATCTTTCAGTGCCAAGAGCCTGCAGCAATTCACCTTTGACGGGAAAAACGTATTGCTGGATGGGGAAAAGGTCATTCTGGACGGCGACACTGTCGACTGTTTCCAGAAAGCACTGGATCAGACCAGTGCAGATGCAGAGTTCCTCGGCTGGGAACGCTCGGCATATAGCTACTATGGTTTTCAGAGTGTCAATGAAACCGAATCTTTGTCGTATCTTCAGAGACAGTGTTACTTCCGCCCGAAGTGTCAGGTCTATCGGAATCTGACCTATTTGCCCGCAGAGGGAACGAAGCTCAAGAGAACGGTAGACGGCGTGACACAGGAGCTGGACAGCTACTGTGCAAAGATTACACAGGGCATGTATTACACGATGTACTACTGGTGGGGCGATTTTGATTATTCTGTATTTCAGTCGGAAAACGCAGATGAGGTCACTTCCTTTGTGGGATGGGATTCCAACAATGACGGCGTTGTTGACTATGGCCCCAGGGATGGCGTTGTGGTTCGGGAAGATATGACCTTGCGGGCAGTTTGCGAAACAAAGAAGCTTCTGGTCAATGTTGAAGATATTGCATCGCCCATTCCGCTGGACTTTCCGGATGAAGTTCTGCCGTTCATTACGGACAACACAACAGGCGATGGCTCCGACGGATACCATTATTCCTTTGAGGGTGTGTATTCGGATTATCTGAAACTGGACGCTTATATTGAAGATCTCTACAAGACTACCAGATATGTTGATCCGGAAACGGGATATACGGTGTTCTATTATCGGTGGATGGCATCGACGACAACGCATACGTATTATCCCAATGGGAAAGCCGAAACCGTTTGGTATCAAAGAACGATGACCATTCGAGAAGTGCATAACGGACACACTGTCACGTTCAATGCGGGTGAAAACGGATACTTCCGAAATACTGACGGAACCCAAAAAATGGAGTTTACCAGGGAACTGGATAACGGCACTTACTCCCTCAGCGAAATCACCAAGTATTACAATACAAAACCATGGCGTGATGCAGAGGGTGATGTTAAATATTTCGTGGACTACTGGACCGATGAGAACGGCGACAAAATCGAAAACGACGAATTTGTGGTTTCCAAGCAGGGAAAGACGCTGACTGCCCACTGGTCGTACAAGGCGCATGCCAAGCTGAAAACCGGCAACTGGATCTATGGCGATTACACGAGTGAGGTGCCGGGAAGCATGTGGATGCCGGCAGGAACGTACAAATATGGCGATCTGATCCCGCCGCCGGTGTCAAATCACTTCTCGAAGCGGTATCGCTACGAGGTCACTGGCTGGAAGGATAGCCGTGATACCGAGGACATCATACACTCGCTGGACGAGGAATTCACTTTCTCGCCGAAGGATGATGTGACATTTACCGCACAGTGGGAACTGACGGGACTGGAACTGAGCTTTGACACCTACGAAGATTTCAAAAGCGGAACGGGCAATCTGCCGCTGGAAGAGAATTTTAATTTCACGCACAGCGTGATACTTCCTCTTGGAGAACACAGCGTCAGTGATTTCCCGATTCTGAAAGATAAGGAATCCGGCTCCTTTACGTGGCGCTGTGCCGGCTGGAAAGATGCCAGCGGCAATATCTATTATCTGAATGACGAGAATGCCAAGATCAGTTTGACCACAGAACCAATCGCACTGACTCCGGTTTCAGAAGTTGCCGCAGCGGATGTTCGCTTCTATGGCAATGATGGCATTTTCGAAGATGGCAGCCGGAACGTCACAAGGCGGCTTCAGGTTGGCGACCACAATGTTGCCACAGATTTCCCTGTTCCGACTCATGAGAATACTATGTACGAGGAATACACCCTTGCCGGCTGGCGTGTCAATGCGACGCGTGATGAACCGGAGCAGTTTCTCGCATTGGATGATGTTTTCCACATGAAGGACACAACCCGTTCTATTGCTGCGATGTGGGAGATTCGGGAACTGGAGCACTGCTACAGCTATATTTACGACGAAGAATCGCACTGGCAGGTTTGCCAGAATGAATCGTGCCGTGACATGCCGGAGGGGGAGAAGCAGGCGCACACTTTGGATGCAGACGGAATCTGTACCGTGTGCGGTTATGGCTGTGTGACACCGCCTTGCGTGGACGGCGTCTATGAGATCTCCAATGTGGCGCATCTGTATGGATTTGCCAAGCTGGTAGACAGCGGCGAAACTGGCGCAAATGCCGTGCTGACCTGTGACATCACTGTCAACGAAAATGTGCTGGACTCCAACGGGGCATGCGTGGGCAGAGATATGATCGGCTGGACTCCCATCGGAAAAGACAGTCCCTATACCGGTATCTTTGACGGACAGGGACATTCCATCAGCGGCCTGTACTATAACAATCAGGCGTACAATGAAGTACCGGGTTATGCAGGTCTGTTCGCTGAGATTCAGGGCGCTGAGGTCAAGAATCTCACCATTGCGGACTCCTATTTCGCTGCAGCGTCATACAGCAGCAGCATTGGCAGTATTGTAGGGTGTGCACAGAATTCTGTGATCTCCGGCGTGGAAAACCAGGCGACGCTGCAGGGAGGAACTGTCGGCGGCATCTGCGTGAAGGCCATTCAGTGCACCATCGAAAACTGCATGAACCGTGGCAAAATCACCGGAAATTACGAGGCAGCTGGTATCGTCGTATATACGCATGAAAGCACGCCTCTGCCTATGAGTTTGGACGAAGAAGATCATGGAATTGCCTTGTATGAGAGCAGCGAAAGCTTGTTTCGGAATTGCTGTAGTGTTGGCACTTTGAAAGTCATTGAATCGTCGGATATTTCTGCGATTTGCAGCGATAGTATACAGGTTGAAAACTGCTACTATGACAGCGATGTTTTGGGGGATGTGATTGACAGCCAGCAGGTTGCCGGAAAAACCAGAGAAGAGATGCGTTCCGGCGAGGTCGCATATCTGCTCTCCCAGGGCGAGAACGGAAACATCTGGGGGCAGACCATCGGCGAGGACGATTATCCGAAGCTCGGCGGTGCAGCGGTCTACCAGAACGGCGAAGTTTACGCCAACGGCGTTGCCAGATTGCAGGGCAGCTCTATCACTCTGGACGGAACCATTGGCGTGCACCTCTACCTCAGCCTGTCGCCGGAGGTAGCGGACGATGCGGGCGCTTATCTGGAACTGCGCTTGCCCGGTCGGGAGAAATGTGTGCTTCCGGTTTCTGAGGGCGAGATCCGATCGCAGGACGGCAGCGAATATCATGTCTTCTCGTGCAGTGTCGCTGCAAAGGATGTGTCGCAGCCGATTCAGGCCAGCATTTTCTGCTCGGACGGTACGCTCATGGGCGCTTTCACCTACTCGGTGGAGGAGTACGTGGCATATATGACGGAGCATCCGGACGCATATTCTGCGGAGAGTGTCGCACTGGCACAGGCAATGCTGCAATACGGCGAGTATGCCAAGGCATATTTCGATGGCGACGCTCTTGCGGAAACGGCAGAGATGCAGAACATCACAGCGGACACCTTGTCCGGCTATGTCATGACTAAGAGCGGAACGCTTCCGGATGGCATCACGTATTATGGCTCCAGCCTGCTGCTGGAATCGGAAACCACGGTCAGACACTATTTCAAGGTGGCAGAGGGGACGGATCTCACCGGTTATGGTCTGATCGAAAAGGATGGATACTACTATACCGAGGATCGGAACATTCCGGCGGGAAGCCTTGGCGTCACACGAACCGGAACGGTCGGCGGTTGCGGGATTGCGTATAGCCCCATGTGCTATGCCCGTGCCGTGCTCGGCAGCGATTCTGCGAGCCAGAATCTGAAAACGCTGATGAAAGCGCTCTATCTGTATGATGCAGCAGCGCAGGCGTACCTCGGCAAATAACCTACCGCAGATTCTGCGAGAATTGTAAACGCAATCATTTCAAAGATGCTCACAGGGAAACCTGTGGGCATTTTTTTGCGGAAGATATTTGCTGCACAAAAAAACGGACATCATTTTGACAGCAAAATGCGTGCCCTGCGGTACAATATACTTACAGCAGGGGAACATCCCTCAAAGCTGTGAAAAGGAGGAATCGTATGGACCATTTGGAATTACTGGACGGCGGTCTGTTTGCGGAGAGCAGTCTGCTGGATGACATTCCGGCACAAAAGCCCCGGAGTGCAGATCTTGCAGATTTGCCGATGTCAGCGGCAGGCGGTATGCCCGTTCCGATCGCATTGAAAGTGGATGTGGGACAAATCGTCACCGCCTGCACCAATGCCTATCGGGATGTGGCAGTCAATCAGGAGATCCAGCGCACCGAACGGGAAAAGGTACGGCAGCTGGCTCGGATACAGATCGCACAGATCGAGGCGGACACCCAGCGGTATCTGGGGAGGCTGTTGATTAAGAAAGAGGAGCGGATGGCTATCATCAGTCAGCTCTCCGGCTTATTGACCAAGGAAAAAATCGATGCGGAAGTCGCCACTCTGGTCAAGTATTTCCTGCAATATCTGTTGCAGGACAGTCAGAATCTACAGTATCTCGGCGACAGCCATAGAAATTAAAAAACAGGAGGAAATCATCATGGGACTTTTTGGAAAAGGCGGTATTTTTGGCGGCGGACTTTTCGGCGGCGGACTTTTGGGCGGCGGAGGCGGTTCTCTTGGTAAATTTATCATCAGTGAGAGCAAGATCCCGTCGATAGATTTGCCGGAGCGTGTGAAAGAGCGCAACCGTGAGAGCAGCAATCCGCTTGTACAGACAGTACAGGCGATTGACGATGCCAGGGAAGAGGCAAAAGAGATCATGACGGACGGCGTTGTGGAGATGGTATTTAAAGGAAACGAAGACTACCAGACCTCTTTTGAAAAACGTGAGAAGGCGGACAGAATCATACAGCAGGAACGCTCCAAGTATAATCGTGCCTGCGAACAGGTGAATCAGGAGATCGCAGCGTTAAATGCACACATCGAGGAGAGCCAGCAGAGAAAGCGGAAGCTGCTGCAAGGGATTCGGTCAAAACTCTCTGTGCAAAGCACAGGCATTAGCGGGATATTTCAGAACAATTTTTCCGCACCGGAGATGCAATTCCAAGGTTTCTTAGACATGGCATTTGATTCGCTCTTAGGAAAAACCTCGGCAGACGCCCGAAAAGAATCTGCCGATGCATATCTGGAGGATGCCAGGGATTATCGGGTACAGGTCAGCGGAAAGATTGCGGAACTGCACAGTGTTAGCGCAAAAATCGCCTGTGTGGAAACCGTTCTGACCGAAGAGCGCACACTTTTAGACGGTTTGGAAAAGTCCCTTGCAGTGAACCGCAGTCTGGAATACGCACAAATTGCCCGGAAGCTGCAAGTGCTGGTTTCCACGTATATCATAGAACAAACCGGCAATCCGAATTCAGTTTATCAAAAGACATTAGACGAGCTGAAAACGCTCTGCTCGAAGTTCTAAGGAGGAATATCATGAAACCGCAAAAGACCACATGGATTGAGTGCCGCAACACCTCCCAAAAGGGATTTGTGGCTTTTTATATGATTGCATCGGGAAAAGAGTACTATCTTTTTCGTCAGAAGTACCGACGAGGTACCTGGAACTTTTATCGGAATGGCGTGCGCTATGAAGTCGCCATTGATTTTCGGCGGGCGAATAACGATCATGGCATGCTCAATGCTATGAAGCGGATTCGTGCCAATACCTGTTACTTAATGAAACACGAGGATGTGCAGATTCCGGAACGGCACAGACCTGTCAAAAAACAGAGAAAGAAGGCAGCCTGAAATGTACGAGAATTATCGCAGAGAGGACATTGAGGACCATATCCATAAGATCGGCTTTCATCCGCTGGATGTGATGGTGACAGGCGCAACGGGTGCCGGAAAATCGTCCACGCTGAACAGCTTCTTTGACAAGGTGGTTGCCAAAGTGGGAGAGGGTGTGGATCCGGAGACCATGGAGCTGTCAGCCTATAGCTTGACCGACCAGATGCGTTTCTGGGATACGCCGGGCTTGGGCGACGGCATTCAGCGGGATGTCGCACACGCCAAGAAGATCACAGATCTGCTTTTGCGGACGCATCACGAGCGGTTTTATTTTCTGGATATGGCAGTGATCATTGTCGAAGCCGGCACACGGGACATCGGAACAACGCTGAATCTGATGGAGCACGTGCTGCGTGGCAATCTTCCGGCAGATCGGATTCTGGTGGCGCTGAATCAGGCGGATTTTGCCATGAAGGGCAGACACTGGGATGCCCGGCACAACTGTCCGGATGCTGTCCTTAAAGCATATCTGGAGGAAAGAGCCGATTCCCTGAAGCGGAGAATTTACGAATCTACGGGAATCCGCCTGTGCAGACCTGTGTACTATTCGGCGAGATACCGCTATCACATCGATAAGCTGTATGATCTGATCATCGATCATATGCCAGATTCCCCGCGAAAAATTTCAGCGTAATATAATGAGAGCTCGTGTTCATAGGCGTCTATCTACGTCTTTTCGGCAAATTTTGTTGCATACTGCGTTAAAAATTCTTGCCATACGAAAGTATGCCTGCAAATTTTTGCCTTGTCTGCAAAAAAATTTGCTCGAAAATCCGCATATATTTCCTATGAACACAAGCTCTGAGAAAGGATTTTTGAAAATGAGCAACGAAAAAAATGTTTTGGATGGACTTGCAGAGAACATCAACGCAAGCAGCGAGATCCCGGAGGACACAAAGCGTCAGCTGATCTCCAACATCATGCGGGCAAAGGAAGAACCTGTCAACATTCTGATCACCGGTCCAACGGGCTGCGGAAAAAGCTCCACGATCAACGCAATGTTTAACATGGAGGTGGCAAAGGTTGGTGTCGGCGTGGATCCGGAGACCATGGAGATTCAGGAGTACCAGCTGGACAACCTGAGAATTTTTGACAGTCCGGGACTTGGCGACGGAAAGGAGCGGGACATTGCGCACTCCAAGAAAATCGTGGAGCTGCTGCACCGCAGAGATGCGAACGGCAATGCGCTCATCGACCTTGTTCTGGTCATTGTGGACGGAAGCACCAGAGATTTGGGAACGACATACGAACTGATCGAGAACGTAATCATTCCCTCGCTGGGGGAGGAACGCCATAACCGGCTGCTGATCGCTGTCAATCAGGCGGATGTTGCCATGAAGGGCAAGCATTGGGACAGCGTGAACTGCCGTCCGGACGAGGTGCTCACGGCATTCCTCAACGATAAAGTCCGTTCCATCAGGGAGCGTATTCAGACAAACACCGGCATCACAGTCAATCCGATTTTCTACAGCGCCGGATATAAGGAGGAGGGCATCGATCAGGCACCGCCGTATAACCTCTCGAAGCTGATGCTGTACATCCTCAAGGCAATTCCGCCGAAGAAGCGTCTGGTGGTGGCGCAGCACGCCAACTGCGACGAACAGATGTGGAAGAAGTCGGACGAGCTGGAAAACTATCAGGAGGAGATCAAGAACTCGCTCATCGACTCGGTGTGCGAGGGCGCTTCCAGCGGCAGTGCCCGTGGCGGAGAGATCGGTGGTGCAATTGGCAGCATCTTTGGCTCTGTGGGCGAAAAGGTTGGCGAAACCGTAGGCAAAATTGTCGGCGGTATTCTCGGTGGTATTCTCGGCGGCATTGGCGGATTGTTCCACAGATGATCGGATTGGCATAGAATGACAAAGACTTGAAAAATCGCCTTCTGTGTGATATAATGAATCCACAGGAGGCGATTGCCATGAAGGAAAAACCGGAAGCCTATGAGGCGGACATCTACGAAAACAGCGGAAGCTATACGGAGCAGATTTTAGAGGATAAGATCTTTGGTTTTGCCGGAAGCGGGACGGTCGGGGATGCGGATTATCAGGCGTGCAAAATTGGCGGGGCGATGCTGACCGATAGGGAAATCGCCCGCCAGTTCTGCGACAGCCTGCGAAAACTCATGCAGGACTGCGGCTATACGGGTGCGACAGGAACGGATAAGGATGCGCTGCGGCAGATGAAAGCGTTTTTGCGCAGGGCATTCCAGGGACTCGGCACAGACGATGTCATCACAGACAAGACTCTTGGCAGATGGCTCAGCGGAGAGAGCAGTCCGGATCACTCTGAAAAGTCACGGGAATCGGTGTTTCAGCTGATGTTTGCGCTGAATGTGACGCTGGAACAGTCGGCTGCATTTTTCCAAAAGGCATACTATTCCCAGCCGTTCAATTTCAGGAGCATCCATGAGTGCATCTACTACTGGTGCCTGAAAAACCGGTGTCCGTGGGAGACAGTGCAGGCAATGAAAGTGCAGATCGCCGAGATGCAGCGCACCTTGCCGGAGCTGCACTCATTTTCCGGAGAGACGGTTCGCCTTGGAAAATCCCTCAGCGAGATCGAAATACAATCTGAAGCCGTCATTTACATCGCCAACAACGTTCTGCCGGATGAGGTGTATTTTCACAGGGCAAAGGAAGCTTTTGCAGATTTGCTGGAAGAGGCAAAGGAAAAAGCGGAAGCGGAGTATGAACTGTACCGCAATCGGGAGATGCAGTGTTTCACCGGCGAGATCGAGGACGGCATCAAAAAAGATGATAGGGAGAAAAAGGATTCCCTTGGTTATCGGCGGCAGAAAAACTCCATTGATTTTCTCCTCCTGATGATTTTTGGCGGGAGCGAAGCGCTGAAACCCAAAAAGGATTGGGAGGTGCTCATTCGGGAGAATTTCCCCACCAAGGAGCAGTTCCGCCGGTGTGCCCACGATGCGGTCACCAACGGTGACATCCTGAGAAAGTGCCTGATTCTGCTGATGTTTTTCAACACCTACGCTGGCGTGGAATCGAATCCGATGGAGTTCGACATGTTCTATGAGAACGTTAGCTTTCAGCTGGAGGAGTGCGGATTTCCCGTTCTCTATGCGGCAAATCCCTATGACCGCCTGTTCCTCACGTGCGTATTTTGCAGTGAGGATGGCTATTCTCCGCTGGACTGTTTTCGGGAAATTTTTAGCTGAATCCGGTACATATGGCTTCCGCAGGAAAGGAGTAGCAGATGCTTGGCATTGCAAATATGACGGAGATTTCCAGACACTACACCCATTCCATCTACACGGATTCCCACCGCTTTTTCACGGCCTTTGCGCCGGACGATCTGGTGCGGCGGTGCGGCGGACAGTTTCAGGTGATCCGCGGACTGGAACATGTGCTGGAACATCGCATGGCAGCATGCCTGAATAATCTCCGGACACTTGCGGAACTGCGGCGCACATCCTCTGCTGGGAATACACTGCCGGATTATGTGGAGATTCACGAGGAGGGCGGCGTGCTCTGCGGTGAGAGCCGGTATTATTCCTATGAGGTCTTGCAGACGGAGGACGACATGCGGTTTTGCCGGAAGCTTGCGGCGGTCTGCGACTGGATGAAGCAGCTGATCGCCGAGCTTGGAAAAGAGCCGGTTGTGGAATGGGACGACATCATTTTTGAAAAGGGGAGTACAGAGGCACTGCACGTGCTGCATTTGGATGTGGTTTCGGCGGAAAAATCGCCCCTCTGTTTCCAGCTCAGGAATTTGGTGGTCCGGCAGTTTTTCGGCAGAGCGCCGAGAATCTCCGACCATATCTTCGAATTGGCATCTGGTGCTGTTCCGAACCATCACCCCAGGTTTTCTGTGCTGGTGTGTCAGCTGATTCAGGAACTTGCGCCGGTTCGCAGCAATGCGCAGCGGTGGGAAACGCTCTCTGCCATAGCTCATGCACTATGCGATCTGCTGGAATCCGATCCGGACTATTTTCTCCGGCCGTGTGTGCCAAAGCGGACGGCATCATTTCCGATTGCAGAGGAGATCAAACGGGAATTTCAGTCCGGCAATCATGTGGTGTTTCTCTCCGGTAAGAATGTGCTCCGGCTGCGGCAGGCGGCGGACAGCTA
>NZ_FR898057.1:14929-39923 GCF_000437175.1 Ruminococcus sp. CAG:330
GCGCAGGGAACGGCAGAAAATGGACTTTCGGCGATGCTGGAAGGGGAGGCGTTTGCGCTCCACTCTGGCGCATCGTCTGCCGCCGCACGAATTTCCGCCATGAGAGGCATGTGCGCTGATGGGATGCTGCTGGTTGTGGAAAACTGCGACATTGAGAACGATCCGCTGTTCCGCCAGATGCTCCGGCTGCCGGCAGACCTTCTGCTGCTCACACCGCAGGACTACGGGGAGTATGGATTTCCGGTATTTGAAGTTTAAGAATCTGTTTGCGAACGAAGCTTTTGGAGAGGAGAATTCGCGATGAATGACAATCGTCTGCCGATTCCGGCTGGAACGGAGATCACGGATTATCATGCGGGAAAAGCAGTCACGTTTTCGGTGGCTGATGTCATCGGATGCGGAGGAAGCTGCATTGCTTATAATGCGTTTTATACCGATGCATACGGGATTCGCCACGATGGTGTCCTGAAGCAGCTCCATCCCCTTGGCACGGAGTCGCCCTGCAGGTGGGACGAGGTGCAGGTGTCGGAGGAAATGCTGAAGCGGTTTCTGGATGCAGCGGCATTACAAAAAAATGTGGGACAGCATGCCGAAACGGTCAATGCCACCTCCATGCTGCGCACCGTCTTTTCCTATCGGGATTCCCTCTATTTTCAGTTTTCGGAGAAGCTCTCCGGCACATCTCTCGATCACATTCATTTCGACACCCTCCACGGCTTCCTCTCGGTTTTGTCGCAGGCAGCGGAAATCGTCTGCGCCTATCACGCACAGGGCTGGCTGTATCTGGATCTCAAGCCGTCTAACCTCTTTTGCCGTTCGGAGGGCAATGGCAAGTATGCCGTGTCCATGTTTGACTTCGACAGTATGATTCCGCTGGAACAGGTTACCGATCCGGCGCAGGTGCTCTCCTGTTCCAAAGAGTATGCAGCGCCGGAACTGGTGCGCGGCAACCGCAGCCAGATCGGCATCTCCTCCGACTTCTTTTCCTTTGGCTGCATGCTCTTTGCGTGGGGGTTCGGACGGCTGCCGAAATCCACGGAGATCTCCGGCTTCTGCCGGTATCGCTTCGAGGAGAGCCGGTTAAACGATTGCCGGAATCCGGAGCTTCTGGCTGCTTTACAGGATTTTTTCAAGCACACCCTCACGGTCAATGTGCGCAGCCGGTTTTCCTCCGATGCGGAATTTCGGCAGGCGCTGGACAATCTCTGTGCCCTCTCTAAGGAAAAGACACGGAGCATCATCTCCAATTTTACCACGCCGGCAACGTTCTTTACCGGACGTGCCGCAGAGACCGAGGCGATTCGCAGCAAGCTTTCGGAGTGTGGGCGTGTGATCTTGCAGGGCGTCGGCGGTATCGGAAAGAGTTCCCTTGCGCTGCACTATGCCGATGCTGCCAGAAAGGCGTACCAGACCATTGTGTATCTGGAATACCACGGTTCCTTTGCGGATATGGCGGAGGACATCGCCATAGACGGCGTTTCCCAGAATCTGTCTGCCAAAGAGAAACTAAAGATTTTGCGGGAGCTTTGCAGCGAAAAAACGCTGGTGATTCTGGACAATCTGGACGGCATGGAGCACGCAGAGCTGGAAGCGGACTGGCTCTCTCTGCCGTGCCATCTGATCATGACCGCCAGAGGCAGTGCGGAAAAATACCGTGACATTACACTTTCGCTCTCCGGTTTGCGGGAGGCGCAGACGCTGTTCTATCACTATTACACGCTGCCCTGTACAGCGGACGAAAAGAACATCGTGGACGAGCTGCTCTATACCATTAACAGCCATACCATGATGACCGAGCTTCTCGGCAAGTTCTGCTGCCATTACGGAGCAACACATGAGCACTCTAATCTGGCGGAGGTGTGTGATGCCTTTCGGCAGATGCGCACGGCGCATGTGGGGACGGAACGTGTCAGACAGGTAAAGGACTGGATGCCGGAAAATCATTCCCTCCAGATGCACATGGACATTCTGTTCTCCGTTTTTTCGTTCCAGCCGGAAGAAAAGTATTTGCTGAAATTCCTTGCCCTGACGGCATTGAAATCGGTGTCCCGTGCGTTTCTGGAAACGTGGTGCAAGGCAGATTGTACCTCTGCGCTGGAAAAAATGAAAGCGCTGGGCGTGATTCAGTCCGGCGGTGAGGAGAGCTATCGTTTGCACCCGCTGATTGCGGACAGAGTGCTCTTCAATTACCCGCCGCAGGCAGGGGAATTTTCCTTTCCTACGGAAAAACTGACAGGGGCACTGCTGAATGCCGACAGCCACAACCGGCGGACACTTCTCGCTATGGCAACCCACTATGCTGCCCATCTCCAGGGAACGAACCGGAGTCTTGTTCTGCTGTATCAGACGATTGCGGCTCGTCTGCCGAGAAAACAGGTGCAGCCGTGGATGGAAAAGGCGGAGGAGATGTTCTCCGCAGTGATGGGAGCAGATGCAGTTCCGTACTTTTTGCAGCTGAAAGCAATTGCAGTGCGGTTCTCCGGGCTGATGTGGTTTGACGACGAAGAGGCAACGGAAAAGGAACAGCTGATGGATCAGTTCGCTGCGATTTGCGAGGCTGCACTTCGGAAGCTGCCGGAATACGGGCTGACCTTGAACTGCGAACTGATCGCCGAAGTGTGCGAAACGCTTTTCCACGAGGACATGACATGTGCCCACTCGGAAAAATCCGTCATGTTCCCGCAGTATCAGGTGAAGTTTCTGGAAAAGGCATTCTCACAATGCCACGAGGATACCGAGAAAAAGCGCATTGCCGAAAAGCTGTACCGCTGTTATAACGAGTGCTTCAGTCCGGTGGAAGATGCCGTCAAGGCGGAGCAATACCGAAACATCGGCGAGATTGGCATTCGAATCGGTGGGAAACGTGTAGACAGCGATCCGCAGGAGCAGGATGCCAACCTGATCTCTGCCATGCGGATAGAGCACCAGTATTGCGATGCGCTTGCCATTGCAAACAAGTGGTATCAAAAATACCAGAACGAATCCATCACCCTGAATGCCTACCTCCATTTCCAGATGGAACAGCTGTACGGGGAAACGCACTGGTGGACGAGACATCTGCGTCTGGTGCAGGATGACGGGAAAATTGAGGGCTACTCCAATTTGCTCTCGCTGGGGAAAACATATTATCATATGAAGAATTACCCGAAAGCAGCTGCCACCTTGCAGGAGGCTGTCCGGTTCTACGCAAAGGACAAAAGCGAAGAGCTGAACCGACAGACGGAAGATTACCTGCTCTCTCTGGGCTATCTGGCTGCCAGCCAGCTAATGGGACATACGGCGGAAGAATCGGAGCAGACGTTTTTCACCCAGGCGGAAAAGTACTACGGATGCAGTCTGATGCAATCATCCGATGAGCTGGCGGAATTTTGCCGTTCCATGTGTCAGAGATATTTGCGGAAAATATCGATCTCACAGGCCGTGTCTTTTCTGGGGCAGTATCTCAAGTGGACGAATCAGACCGCCGGAGAGAAAGCAGCACGGTTCCTGAAGCTGTATGCCAGATTTCGGGATGTGGATTTCGTAGAGGCACAGGAATATGAGAAATTCGCAGATGCGCTGGAACAGTGCGAAACGGCGCAGGATTTCTTCTGGATCAGATTCTATCAGGCGAGATACTGGCAGAGAACCGAGCGGGCAGATGCAGCGATGCGGTGGTATCTTGCCATGCTGTCTGCACTGGAAACGCAGAGGGACATTCCGCCGGAAACCAAGGCGTGCTATCGCCAACTGGTGTATCAGCAGGTAGAGAACTGCGACTTTGCCTATTTCCTGGAACATTTCCGTTCGAAGATCGACTATGAACTGCTCAGCCAGATGGAACAGCCGGGCGGTGATGCATCGTGCACCTTTGATGAGATGGTGAGAGAACGGCTCAGCGTCGCACGGAACTACCAGAGAATCCATTCGCCTCGTGGAGAACAGATTCTTCAGCAAGTGCGTTCTGATGTGGCGCAGTTCAGCGGAGATGCTGCGGTGCACGAAAATGCGCTGCTTCAGTTGGAACGTTATTTCTCGAAGGATGTGGACACGGCACTGGAGTACGCCAGGAAGCGGTACGAGGTGTGCCAGAAGCTGCACGATCCGGTGAAGCATATAGAGATCTGCACCGATATTGCGCACGATTATTACCGGAAATCGGACAGAGCAGCGCAGCTTCGGTGGCTTCAAAAGGCGCAGGAACCGCCTACGCTTCCCAGCGAAAAAGAAGAGCGCCAGTACGCCGAACAGATGGTGATGGTGCATCAGAGTCTGCTCGCCTTTTACGAGGAGGACGGAGATCTGGAAATGCAGATACAGGAAAACCGCTGTCTGGAGAAACTCTGTACCTCGCTGCAGGGGAAGCGGTACGAACGGGAACTTGCCAAGGTCTACGGCAACCTGAGCCGTCTGTTCCTCGAATGCCACAATCCCACGCAGGCGTATTTCTATAAGGCGCTGGAGGAGGAAACGGTACAGCGGAGTTTTGTGTGATGGGAGCTTTTCCATCAACTGCTCTGCGGAGATTCCGGCGGATGTGGACAGGGGCTGGTTCATGTTCTTTGTGACCCTGCCACCAGGCAAATCGACAAGGCATATACCCGTATGGATTACAGCAGGGTGTGCAATCACGTGTTCTATTGTGAACTGGATGATCTGGATCTGGATGTTCTGGAACGGCGTGGCGTTTCTTACAAGGCGTATTTTCCGGAGGCGGATGATCTGGCAAAATTCATTCTGACGGCGCACGCACAGGGAATGGACATCCTCTGTCAGTGCGAGTACGGGCAGAGCCGCAGTGCCGGATGTGCAGCTGCGATTCTGGAATATTTTTATCATACGGGAATTTCGGTTTTTGCCGATTACAAACGCTATCCCAATCAGGTGGTATATCATAAGGTGCTGGATGCACTGGAACGAAATGAGAACGGAGGAACATAAAATGCTGCACTATATTCTGGTGAAATGGAATCCCGATGTGGAAAAGCAGTCCGCTGCACAGGCGGTTCGTGCCCTGTACGCCAAGGCAGCGGAAATTGCCGGCGTGCGCCGTCGGAACTGACGCAGGAGAAAATTCACGAGATCTACCAGTCCAATGCCCAGGATCTCATGCTGGATATGCAGGGAGAGGCCATATGAACGCACAAATTCAAGCTGTATTTCGCAGGCGCAAGCTCACCTACACGCTGCTCATTGCGGCAGTGGTTGGCATCTACTTTTTTGCCTCCGCCATTACAAAATTTCATTTGACCGAGGGTGTTTTGTCGTTTCCCAAGGCGTTTGTCTGGATCGGGGAGAATCTGATTCCGGATGAGCTGGCGATTCGCCGCTTTCCGAAGATTCTGGACAAGCTGCTGGAAACCGTGCTGCTCTCTGTGGCGGTCACTGTCATTGCTGCTGCCGCAGCGTGCAGCACAGACTCACGCCAAGCGGAGCAGGAACGGAAAAATCAAGGTCGGGGCAGTCAACCGGAGTGCAGTCGTCCTGAAGATTCTGGTGAGCGTGCTGCTGTTTCTGACCGTCTATGCATTCTGGTCGTTTGACTGCAAGGAAATCCAGCTGGGCGAGGCAATCGCAGCGACGCTGCACAACATGAAGACCGTCTTTCTGGAACCGAAGCTCTCTACCGACACCATCCAAAATGTACTGTACCAGCTTCTGGTCACCTTTTGTCTGGGAATTTTGTCCACGATTTTCGGCGCTGTGCTGGCGGGAATCGAAGTTTCCGCATACGACTACAAGAACGGTTTTCGGGTGCATATGCTGGGACACAGCATTGCCAGACCAGAGGTGACGGAATGTCTGGTGCATCCCACATTGGAGGCACGCCACGCCAACTCCCTCCGGCAGATCGAGATCCTGAACCGGCACGGTTATGGCATTGATGTGGACAGGCTGCACCGTGCCGACGGCAAGTATATCTACAAGCAGCACATCATGGACGGTCTGGTGCAGCGTGGAAAAGCGCCGGAGATGTTCGGCACATTCTATCAGACAGTGCTCAAGCACGGCGGTATCTGTGATTTCGACATTCGCTATCCCTCACCGCTGGAAGCGCTCCGTGCCATCAAGGACGCCGGCGGTCTGGCTGTGCTGGCGCACAGCGGACAGCAGCAGAATTTCTGTATCATTCCGGAACTGGCAAAACAGGGTCTGGACGGACTGGAACTGAACCACCACGCCAATCACGCCAAAGATCATACCATCATCCGGCGGTATGCGGAGGAGTACGGGTTATTCCTGACTGGCGGAAGCGACTTCCACGGCAGATATGAGGGCGTTTCCGTGGATGTGGGGGACTATCTGGCAGAGCCAGGCGGTGTGCGTGCCATTTTGGAGGGTGTAAGCTAATGATTCGACAGGCAAATGGCACAGATGCGCCGGCGATTTATACGCTGATCTGTGCGCTGGAGGAAACCGTATTTCCGCAGGAGCCGTTTTCGGCGGGACTGAATGCTCTGTTGAAAGAACCATCCCATGTGCTGCTTGTGGCGGAGGTGGATGGAAAAGTGGTCGGGCTGCTCCATCTGCGCATGGAGTTTCAGCTGCACCACTGCGGAACGGTCGCCGAGATCATGGAGCTGATCGTCAGTGATGAAGTTCGCTCCAAGGAAATCGGAGCGGAGCTGCTGGGAGAGGCCAGAGCGCTGGCACTGCGGAACGAGTGCGTGCAGTTCGAGGTGACCAGCAATCAGAAGCGAAAAAATGCCCACCGCTTTTATCAGCGTGAGGGCTTGGAACAGACACATGTGAAGCTGACGGAATCGCTTTCGTCAGTAGGGAAATTCTGCGAAGCCGTTGCATCTCTCAGGAAAATATGCTATAATCATGCAGAAAGACGAGTGCAAGGAACAGCAGAGAGGTGCAGTCATTGTGGATATATTGGACGATGAGATCAATCGATATCTTGAAACGCAGGCGGATCAGTATGTGTCGCTGCCTGCTTTTCTGAAACAGCATCATTTGACACTTTCCGAAGCACGAAAGCGTGTGCGTGCATTTTGGGAGAATTACTGCAAGCTGCTTTCACGCTATCACATTCGGTATCAGCCCCTTGCAGAAACCTGTGAGGATCTGCTGGCGCAGATCTATCAGCATCCGGAGAATCCGGAATTGCAGCATTTGTATTTCTGCGTGGTAACAGACAACGGCTTGCTGCAAAGCGGCAGAGAGACGTTTGACGAAAAGCAGAACGTCCGCAAGGGAATTCAACAGGAGGCGTGTGTGCAGGAACTGACGGAGTTCCTCCGGCAGCAGCAGGCGTGTGCGGAAAAGCTGCACGATCTCCGAGCCTACCTGAAAAAGCCGGTGCAGCCGAAACTGCTGGATTGCAGCGAGGAGGCGGACTGGCTGTACCGCCTGACCATTCAGCACACATTTTTATACGGCAGTGTGGGAAATTCGGTGTACCGGAAGAATCTGTACGCACTGCTCGCCTGTCTGAACGGCAATGTGCAGCTGAAAGCCGTGAAACCGTATCTGCTCTTTGCCGTGCTCGCACGGAAAACTGGCATGATGCAGACACGGGCGTATTTCATGCCGAATTTCAAGGCGGTGTTACAATATCAGGAGTATAATATCCTCCACGACAACGGCAAGAATTTCAACCAATATCAGTCCAATCTGGAATTATACTACCACCTCCGGCAGAGTTATCTGGACGGGGAGGGGGTAGACATGGCGCTCTGTGACTATTGCTTTGCTGCGCTCTCACCGCTGAGCGAGTGGTATTACTTGAACTGCCGGCCGGATTGGGAGATTCCCATGACGCTGGAACGAAAGATACAGTTTTTGATGCCGGATACATTCCCCATGCTGCTCAGCTATGAGGCATACAACGAATTGGGGGAAGAGGAGCTGGAACAGTACAACCAGCAGGAACTGCTGCTGTGGGAGCGGATGCTGGATGCTGCATCGCTGTTTTTGCCGAAGTGACAAAACCGTTTCGAGATGGAATAAAACCTCGAAACGGTTTTTGATGTCAGCGATAGTCGCATTTCTAGTTATACAGGAGCGATTCTTGAATTTCAAGTGACTATGAGAGAGCCTGCTTGTGCAATTGCCGCAAGCAGGCTCTTTTTGGCGATATCGGGAAAAAAGAGTTACTCGATCAATCCGCTCTCTTTCAGCAGAATTTCAAGATCCGTTCCCTTGACTTTTCGCAGAACGATACGGAGCAGCTTCTTTTCTATGAAGGACAGCTTCTCATCGGTGATGGGCTTCTTGTCGATGGCGTAGTAGCAGGCACGCAGCAGCTCCCGCACATCGTACTTGCTGCCCCAAACCTCCGGCACGCCACGGTCGATGTCCAGCAGGGTGTAGACGGATTCCATGCCAGTCCGCATGGAGTATTCTGTGGTAAAGATGGTGTCACGGGGTGTTTCGGCGAACTGTCCGATAAAGGCAAAGTTGACAGCGCCCTCAGGAACGACACGGGGACGGTCCGACTCTTTTCTCGGCTGGAAAAAGGCGTTGATATACGGCATGAAGCAGGTGGTCGTGTTGCACGCCTCCCTGGCGAGAGAGGCGATCTTTTCCTCCGGTACACCGATGTGGTAGAGCCATTCCTGGCAAACTTCTTCGCCGGTGCAGTCCCGCATGGCCTTTTTCACATAATTTCCGGGGCGGTTGGTGTTCAGGGAGTACAGCCATACCAACACCATGTTCTTGTCCTGCGATTTGAACTGGGGCTGGCGGTTGATGGTCCATGAGAGATACCAGTTCTCTGTGCTGTCCTTGACCGTAACGATACCGCCGGTTGTGACCTTGCCGGTGCGGGGGTCACGCTTGCAGATGTTGATGATGTGCTGGATAATCTCTTCGTTGGCAGTGGCAACGGTGGCGCTCATCCAGTTGGTGGCGTCGATGTCGCTGCAAAATACCTCCGGCTTGCCGTATTCGCCGTGCTTTGCCTGCGATGCAATCGCTTTCCAGAGATCCCACGATTCCCCGCTGCCGTTTTTCAGGTGCGACAGATCGGGCGCATGGGTCTGGTCGCCGTAGCAGGAGGTGTCGGTGCAGCAGCCGTTGGTGATAAACACCAGATCGTCCTCGATCAAGTCGATGGTCTGTTCTCTGCCGTCCTTGCGGTATATGATCTGCTTGGCAATTTTCTTGCTGCCAACGGTTTCGATGATGACATTTCTCACATCCATGCCGTATTCGATGCGGACGCCGTGAGCTTCCAGATATTTTACCAGCGGCAGAATCATGCTCTCGTACTGGTTGTACTTGGTGAAACGCAGGGCACTGAAGTCCGGCAGACCGTCGATGTGGTGCACATAGCGGCACAGATACCGTTTCATTTCCAGTGCGCTGGACCAGCGCTGGAAAGCAAACATGGTCTGCCAGTATAGCCAGAAATTTGTCTGCCAGAAGGAATCGGGGAGCACATCGGAAATCTTCTTGTCCTCCAGATCCTTCTCCGGTGTCAGAAACAGCTTGGACAGCGCCAGCGCAGAATCCCGATCCAGTTCGAATTTTTTATCGGTGTGTGCGTCCTTGCCCCGATCGATGGAGGCACGGCATAGGGAATAGTTGGGGTCGTGCTTGTTGAGCCAGTAGTATTCGTCAAGAACGGACACATTGGGCGTTTCAAGGGATGGGACATCCCGGAACGTATCCCACATGACTTCAAAGTGGTTGTCCATCTCTCTGCCGCCACGCATAAAGAAGCCCTTGGTGACATCCTTGCGGCCGTCGCAGCTTCCGCCGGCAAGCTCCAGCTTTTCCAGCAGATGGATATGCTCGCCTTTCATCTGACCGTCACGAACCAGATAGAACGCTGCCGTCAGACCGGCAAGTCCTGTGCCAATGATATACGCCGATTTCTTGTCCACACCTTTCGGCTTTTCGGGGTGTGCAAACGATTCATAAGTTCCTGCGGAATAATACATAACGATGCCTCCTTGTGTAAGAACCCGTCTTCACAAGCGTATACAAGTGTCTTTTCGGCAAATTTTGCTGCATACTGCGCAAAAAATACTTGCCGGGCGACAGCCCGCCTGTGTATTTTTGCCTTGTCTGCAACAAAATTATGCTCGAAAATCCACATATATTTCTTGTGAAGACAGGTTCTAAAATCTAAGAGCCGGCTGACTCTGGGTGTTTGTTGCTGATAATTCTATTATATCCGAATTTTCAGGATTCACAATAGGCAAAAAAAGCTCCGTGATAAGATTTTTATCACGGAGCGGGAAAGTGTCAAAAATTTTATCAAATGCGCCGGATTGATAAACCGGAGCTGCGCTCTAGAGCCGGAACCGCCGGAGAGCTGCGGTGACCGAACCGCGGAGCAGCTTGACCAGACGTGCAACGATTTCCTGCGGTGCTTCCCGCATATCGTCTTTGATCCAGTCCAGCATCACGCCAATGAAAATGTAGGCGTAGATCTTGGCGATGAACTGTTTGTCCTCCTCCCGAATCACCATGCTGGCGGACTCCTCCTGGATGACATCCAGCATCAGCTGATCTACCAGCGGCTGGAGGTACTTTTCCACTTGTTCCCGATGCACACAGCGGTAGACGTTCAGGATAAAGGGTTTGTTTTCCTGTACTGCCTCAAAGATTTGCAGAAGCCCCTGCTGCCATGTGTCATAGGTCTTTTTCTCATCGAGGGCACGCTTGGCATCCTCCAGACACGCCCATTCCACCAGATCGTAAATGTCCTTGAAATGATAGTAGAAGGTCATGCGGTTGATGCCGCAGTCCTCTGTGATGTCGCTAATGGTGATCTTGGTCAGCGGTTTTTTCAGCAGCAGATTTTTCAGCGATTGTTCTAAAGCTCGTTTGGTCACTTGGGACATGGCGTTCTCTCCCTCCAAAAATCACTGCATCAGGCTCTTATGCAGTGTCTTTTGTTATTGTAGCACAGCCGCACCGCTAAATTGTAAACGAAAATAAAATTTTTGCATTTTTGTTCACAGATCACTCGCCGGAACGCTCCGCCGCCAAGGGCATCAGCTTCCAGAGAATCCCCACGATTCCAGCGGCAGCAAGTGTCAGGAACACCACGAGCGCCGGAAGCGGCAGGCGATTGACAATGGTTTCCTGAAGCTGATGGAGGAATGGAATGTACGGCAGCACGCCTCTTCGCACGATGGCGAGCACCAGGATCAGATTGCTGAGACTGTGGCACACCATGGCATACCGCAGCCGTCCCGTCTGGTGATAGACAAACGCCATGATCACTCCCATGGGAAGCGTTCCCAGGAACTGCGGAAGATTCCGGTGCCAGATTCCGAAGATCACTGCGCTGAAAATGGCAGCAGCCCAGACCGGGACAAACTTTTTGGACATGCCGAAGATAAGTCCACGGAATGCGGGTTCCTCCACCAGCGGTGCGGCAATTGCCAGGATGACCACACCGCCGACGGTGGTGTTGGAAACGGAAAACTGGTGAATGATCCCGGACGCTGCATTTTTCTCCACCGCATTCAGAATGCCCAGCGCCATGCCGTATATCAACGACATGAGTGCTACAATCACAAGGCACATGCCATATCTTGCTGCCCCTTTGGCAATGGAACGTCTGGAAAACAGCTGCTTCCGATTCCGCAACAGGGAGGGAAGATAGACGGCGAACAGGATGCCGAGCAGTTCTGCTGCAACAATGCCAAGGATGACATAGCCGCTTGTCAGCTGGAAGAGTACGGCGTAAAAAATGGGGATTGCGGCAATGAGCGCAGCCAGACACCAGTACTTTTTCGTGTTGCTTCCGGAGAACGGGTACTGCCGTGGCAGAAGCGCCAGACAGCCGTATGCCAGCAGCACCGGCGGAAATGTGGGCAGATAGCGCGTCAGCGTGATGTTGTTGAGCATCTCAATTCGCCCTTTGCCGAAGAGGTCGATGAAGGGCTGCGCGTTGTCATAAAAGAAAGCGTTTCCTGAGTTCCAAAGGCGGATCTGAAACAGCAGCCAGAGAATTGCGGCGATTGCCACACAGAGTGCGCCGGTAATTCGCTGGGAAAGTGAGAGGGTAGAAGTCTTGTCCATGGTATTTCTCCTTTGAAGTAAGATTGGTTTGCTTCTATTTTACCACATATCACCAGAAAAAGAAATCCTCCACTTCAAAAAAACTGTACAAAACCAGCGGGAGAAACGTAACGTTTCTTTGAACAGACAGCCGTCTGTCTTGGAAAAATGCTACAATAGAGGAGAAAACCGTGACGCTCGCCGTCAATCTTTTTGGACGGCTACAGGAATGGCGGGGTCGATGAGGTCGGTGATCTCCACCTGTAGCACCTTCGCCAGCGCCACAAGCTCGATGTCGGTCACGAAGCGCTCGCCGTTTTCGATGCGGCGAATGAAGTGGTGATCCACATCATATCCGGCGATCTGCATGTTTTTCGCCAGCTGCCGCTGGGAGATGCCTCTTTCGTGGCGGAGCCGGATGAGATTGGCACCACAGATGTTGTTGGTGCCGAGTGTAGTTTTGAGTTTGAACATAATATCACCTCGAAGGGAGTCGTGCGGAATGAAACGAGTATGGGAAGATTCGGCGGGAAACTGCCGCTGTGAAAGCTGCGGGCGCATTGTGCCGAGGGAACAGCTTTGCTGGGACGGGGAGCTGGGGTATTGTCAGGACTGCTACACCGAGATTGAGGAATACCGCCGAAATGCTGGCACATGCGATGCAAGCCATCCGGATGCACCGCAGGAATGCCATCGTACATGATACTTATTATAGGATATAATACCGCTTCTATTGGTATGCAGTGTTTACCAGCCAAAAAAGATTTTCAGCAAAAACACATTTCGCCCACAGGATTCCTCTGAATTCTGCGGGCGATCTTTCGTTTCTAAAATGTTTTCAAGATTTATAGAAAATATTGACATATAAGAGCCGAATGTGGTATGATAAAGTCAAATCATAAGGATTTCACATGAGAGGAGAAACAGATGATGGAAATTGCAGCACACATTCGGGAGACGGACGGCAGAGAGCAGTCGGTGGCAGAACATGCGAAAGGCGTAGCGACGCTGGCGGAGCGGTATGGCGCAGTCGTTTCGCTGAGCAATTTCGGGAAACTGCTGGGGCTGTTTCACGATGCCGGAAAGCTGAACGCTGACTTCAATCGCTATATTCACGGCGTGGGAAATTTCCGGCGTGGCGAGATCGATCACTGCTACGCCGGTGCCAAGTATCTCTGCACATTTTCCGATGAGAATTTCCCCAAGAGAAAGAACCCGTCACGGCTGGCAGCGAGAGTGATTTTATCGCACCACGGTCTGCACGACTGGCTGACGGAGGAGGGCGAGGATTATTTCACCAGGCGCACCGGAAAAACGGAGCGATATGGGGAGATTTCCGAAAATCTTCCCGACATGCTGGCGGAGCTGGGCAATACCACAGAATCGCTGAAAGATCTGATGCAGTGTGTCATTGCGGAGTACACGGCGGTTGTGGAGAAGATCAAGGCGATCCTGCCGCCCAAAGGGCAGGACGGAAAGCCGGACAGCCACGCCTTTGAAACCAAGTGCTTTTACTTTGGGATGCTGGAGCGGTTGCTGGAGTCTGTGCTCATGGATGCCGACCGAGTGGATACGGCGGACTTCATGCACAATTGCCAGACCGAACAGCATTTTGACACAGAACCGCTCTGGGAACAGATGGCGCAGAATCTGGAGAAGAAGCTGGCGCAGTTTGCCGATCGGACGGATCCGGTTTCGAAACAACGGCAGGACATTTCGGAGCGCTGTTTCCGGTTTGCTGACCGTGCAGCGGAACCGGTTGGCGCATGCCGGCTTATCGTGCCCACTGGCGGCGGAAAAACGCTGTCCTCCCTGCGGTTTGCGATTCACGAGTGCCGGAAATTCAAGATGGAGAAGATCGTTTATGTTGCGCCGTTTATGTCGATTCTGGAGCAGAACAGTAAGGACATTCGGGAAATTGCCGGCGCCGAGAACTTTTTGGAACACCACTCCAATGTGCTCGCACAGAAAAAGTCGGCGGAGGAACTTCAGGCGTACGAACTGCGCACGGAGAAGTGGGATGTTCCGGTGCTGGCAACCACCATGGTGCAGTTTTTGCAGGCGCTATTCGATGGGAAAAACACCTCGGTGCGCCGGATGCACCGCCTTTGCCGGTCGGTGATCATTTTGGACGAGGTGCAGTCCATTCCCATGAAATGCACGCATTTGCTGAATCTGGCGGTGAATTTCCTGACGAAAATCTGCGGCTGTACCGTGGTGCTCTGCTCTGCAACACAGCCTCTTCTGGAAAACTCGGAATATCCGATGCTGCTGGACGAGAACAGCAGCATGACCGGGGCATATCAAAAGGATTTCGAGGTGCTCCGGCGAACCGAGCTGATTCCGGTTTCCGGAACATTTTCTTACGATGCAGCAGCGGAATTCTGCTGGGAGAAGTTCTTGGAGCATCAGAGCCTGCTGGTCGTGGTCAACACCAAGGCATCGGCGCAGGAGCTGTTTCAGCGATTGCAGATGGAACAGGAGCAGTCGGGGCAGCCCATGCAGCTGATCCATTTGAGTACCCATATGTGTCCGGCGCACCGCAACAAGGTCATCGAGCAGATGCGCAAGGCGCTGAAACAGCATCGGCCGATTCTTTGTGTGACCACGCAGCTGATCGAAGCCGGCGTAGATGTCTCCTTTGGCTGCGTGGTGCGCTCCATGGCGGGGCTTTCCAATGCAGCACAGGCAGCCGGTCGCTGCAACCGAAACGGGGAACTGAAGCAGCTGGCACCGGTGTACCTGCTGGAACTGTCTGAGGAGAAGCTGGGCAGTCTGGCGGAGATCTCTCTGGCACAGAGCGTCACCAGAACGATTCTGGACAGCGGGAATTTTGCAGATCTGCTCTCAGTGGAGGCGATGTTCGCCTATTTCAGAAAGCTGCACCACGATTTTGAGAAAGATCACAAACTCTCGTATCCGGTGGGAAAGCACGGGGAGGTCACTCTGCTGGAACTTCTCTCCACCGACCGATCCCGTGTGCGGAAGCCGTACCCCTGTTCCAAGTATGCCCTGCAGGCGTTTGCCACAGCCGGCGCAGCGTTTCAGGTCATTGATGACACGGCGGAAACCGTGATCGTGCCGTATGATGACAGTGCGGAAGAAATGATCTTGCGGCTGAATGGGGATATCTCGTTTGCAGAGATGCATCAGCTTTTGCGGCAGGTGCAGCAGTACACCATTTCCGTCTATGCCGGAGAACGGAAAAAGCTGGAGGAGTCCGGCGGACTGTATCCGCTGCGCTGCGGTGCACTGGCGCTGGAAAAACGGTTCTATGATACAGCGGCGCTTGGGTTGCAGATCGAGGGCGGTACGCACGAGTTTCTCGGACTCTGAGATTTGTCGAATCTTGTCGAAAAAATTATTCGTGAAAATAGCTATATTTTGTCATTTTTACTTGACTTTTTTGTCGAATTATGATATAATGCAGAAGAAAGTGAAAGGAGGTGTTGTCCATGGTTCAGAAAATGGTTCATCGAAATACCATTGAGTTTCATGTGTGGGGAGATTATGCCTTATTTTCCGACGTGCTCACCAGAGCATCCGGAGAGAAGTGTTCCTATGACATCCCGACCTATGAAGCACTGAAAGGAATCACACACAGCATTTACTATAAGCCAACCATTGTATGGAAAATCGATGCGGTTCGCATTATGAACCGCATTCAGACGGAACGAAAGGGAATCCGTCCCCTCAAATATGGAGAGGGCGGAAATGATCTGGCGTACTACACGTATCTTCGCCAGGTCAGCTATCAGGTGCGGGCGCACTTTGAATGGAATGAGAATCATCCCGAATTGGCGTGCGACCGCAACGAGAACAAGCACCATAACATTGCAAAGCGTATGGTGGAGCGTGGCGGAAGACGGGACATCTTTCTGGGAACCAGAGAATGTCAGGGCTACGTAGAACCGTGTGTCTTTGGCAGCGGAGAGGGCTACTATGACAACAGCGGGGAGATTCCGTACAGCTTTATGTATCACGGAATCACCTATGCAGACGAGGCAGTGCTTCCGGAGGACAAGGATCAGATGACGGTGCGGTTCTGGAAGCCGGTGATGCAGGACGGCGTGATCCAGTTTCTTCCGCCGGAGGAGTGCACGTTTAAACGTCACATCAAACCCATGGCAATCAAGAAGTTCGGCAGAGATGAGGGCAACTTCATCGGGCTGGACGAGTTCGCAGGAGGTGAGGCAGATGAGCTGGGCGAATGAACTGTATCAGATCTTTGAAAATTTCCATGACCGGACAGATTTTTCAAAGCGAATGCTGCCCATTTCACATTCCACCGCAAAAGCGCAGATCGAAATCACGATTCGGGAAGACGGAACATTTTCCAGTGCAAAGCTGGTTGAAAAAGAAGATTCCGAAACTGTGATTCCTGTGACAGAAGATTCCGGCGCAAGAGCCAATGGTATTTATCCCATGCCATACGCAGAGAAGCTTCCTTATATCGCCGGGGATTACGGTGCATATACCGGAAAATCCAACCAGGACAAATACAAGGCCTATGTCGAACAGCTGGCGTCCTGGGATGCCAGCGAGTATACCCATCCGTCGGTGCATGCGCTTCTGCTGTATGTTCAGAAGGGCTGCATCATACACGATTTGGTGAACAGCGGTCTGCTGAAACAGAATGAGGATCGCACAAAGCTTTCCGATGAAAAGATCAATGGCATTGCACCGGAGGACGTGTTTTTACGCTTTCGAGTGGACTATAAAAATCTGGAGCGTGAGAACTGTACGTGGCGGGACGAGACGCTGCAAAAGTGCTTTATCGCATACCAGCGCAGTCTGCTGCACAATCGGCAGATGTGTTATGCAACAGGCGAGGAGTGCCTTGTCACCTATAAACACCCTGCCAAAATTCGAGATTCCAAAGATATGGCCAAGCTGATCTCCGCCAACGATAAGCGGGGGTTTAGCTACCTCGGACGGTTTTCCACCAAGAACGAAGCATTCTCCATTGGCTATGAGTATTCCCAGAAGATTCACAATGCTTTGAAATGGCTGGTGCGGCTCAACAATGGCTTTTCCTGCGGTGATCTGACAGTTGTTGTTTGGGCGAGTGCGATGCAGCCAATGCCCAAGGTGGACGCTGCATTTTCTCAGCTAGAGGATGCATGGGAGGATGAGGACGACGATGACGACTGCGAAGCAATGAAGCCGCTTCCCACCACAGAGCCGATTTATGCCGACTTGGTGCAGAAGATGGTGTTCCATTATCAGAAGCAGCTGGACATTCACGCCAAGGTCATGGTGATGGGCTTGGATGCGGCAACTGTCGGACGGCTCTCCATTTCCATGTATTCGGAGCTGGAGGGTTCGCAGTTTCTGAAGAATCTGGAAAACTGGCATCGTTCTGTGGCATGGAAACAGCATGATAGCGTGAAGGAATACGATGTGATCGATTCGTTCCCGCTGTATGTTATTCTTTCCTATGCTTTTGGCGGTGAAAATGATAATGATAACAAAAAATGGTTGAATGGTCAGATGGTACGATTGCTGCCGTGTGTGACGGAGGGGAGAGCAGTGCCGCAGGAGCTGGTGCGCCGTTTGGTGCTGCGTGCATCCAATCCGTATTCGTATTGCAACTCGAAAAAATATGAGCATCAAAGAGCGCTGGCAATTGCCTGTGCAATGATTCGAAAGAAGAACTTAGAACGAGGGAAAGGAATGACGTCGATGGAACTGGATAGAAATTGTGACGACCGGAGCTATTTGTTCGGACGGCTTCTGGCAGTGGCGGACAAGCTGGAACGTGACACTTATGATAAGGGCACAGAACGTGAGACCAATGCCATGCGGTTTTGGAATGCGTTTTCTGTTCGTCCCTGCCGGACTTGGAAAACACTGCGGGAACGGCTGATTCCCTATTTCAACAAGCTGAGTGTGAATAGTTCGAGAGATTATCAAGAAGAAATTCAGAAGATTTGTGAAAAGATGACACCGGAGGTATTCTCCAGCGGTGCACCGCTGGGACCGCTGTATCTGTTGGGGTACGATCACGAGATGTTTTATCTTAACCATAATCATCAAAATGCAGAAACGAAAAAGGAGGAAGAATAATCATGTGTTTGGAACATAAAATTGACTTTGCAGTATTGGTAACCGTCACAAACGCCAATCCCAACGGCGACCCGCTGAATGGCAACCGTCCCAGAGAAAACTACGATGGGTATGGCGAGATTTCAGATGTCTGCATCAAGCGAAAGATCCGGAATCGCCTGCAGGATATGGGCGAGAAGATTTTTGTGCAGTCGGATGACCGCAAGCAGGATGAGTACAAGAGTTTGCGTGATCGTGCAGATCATCATGAAGTTTTGAAACCACTAAACAAGGGAAAGAAAACAGATCGCAAGGCATATAGTGAGGCAGCTTGCAAAGAGTGGATTGATGTCCGCAGTTTTGGACAGACATTTGCTTTTAGCGGTGGTATGTCAATCGGAATTCGTGGTCCTGTCACAGTACAGCAAGCGTTTAGCGTTTCGCCGGTGGATATCGTTAGCATGAAAATCGTAAAGAGCGTAAACGGAGACGGCACCGAACTAAGTAAATCTCCGGACACCATGGGCACGAAGCATATGGTGGAATTCGGGCTCTATGTCATTAAGGGCAGCATCAACTGTCAGCTGGCAGAAAAGACCGGCTTTACGGAAGAGGATGCGGAGAAGATCAAGGAGGCGCTGCGGACATTGTTTGAAAATGACTGCTCCTCGGCTCGTCCTGACGGCTCCATGGAAGTTTGCCAGCTCTACTGGTGGAAGCATGACTGCAAGATGCCCAAGTACTCCTCGGCAAAGGTACACCGTTCGCTGCACGTGGAACTGAAAGAAGGCGTGGAAAAGCCGGTTTCTTTTGCCGATTACAAGGTGACACTGGATTCGCTGGACGGTCTGGAGCCTAAGATCATTGACAACATGGCATGAGCTACGCAGAAGAGGAGTACCTGCAACTTTCCGGCATCCAGCACTTTCTGTTTTGCCGGCGGCAGTGGGCGCTGATTCATATGGAACAGCAGTGGAGCGAGAATTACCGCACCATAGACGGTGATATTCTGCACCGCAATGTCCACGACAGTGACAAGCGGGAAAAGCGTGGGAATCTGCTCATTGTGCGGGCGATGAAAATCTCCTCGGCACGTCTGGGACTGAGCGGCGAGTGCGATGCCGTAGAGCTGCGCCGAAGCGCCAAGGGTGTTTCCATATTTGGACAGGAGGGGACGTTTTCTGTCACACCCATTGAGTACAAACGTGGCGCACCCAAAGAGGATTTGTGCGATCTGGCACAACTCACGGCGCAGGCCATGTGTCTGGAGGAGATGCTCTGCTGTGAAATACCGGCGGGCTATCTGTACTACGGCGAAACCAGACATCGGCTTCGGGTGGAACTGACGGAAGAACTGCGGCAAACTGTGGAATCCGCAGCAGCCGAGATGCATGCGCTCTATGCACGGCGACATACCCCAAGGGGAAAACGTACCAAGGCGTGCAATGCGTGTTCCATGAAGGATCTCTGTCTGCCGGTGATCTGCGGAAAGAAAACTGCGACTGGATATTTGCAGGACATGCTTGGGACAATGGAGTGATGCAAATTGAAAAAGCTGTTGAATACGCTTTATGTCATCAACCCGAACTCCTATCTTTCGCTGGACGGCGAAAATGTTGTTGTTCAGCAGGAAGAGGGGCAAAAGCGTGTGCCGCTGCACATCTTAGAGCGAATCATCACATTTGGATACACAGGTGCCAGTCCGGCGCTCATGGGCAAGTGTGCGGAGGACGGGCGGGAACTGGTCTTTCTGACCAGTTCCGGACGGTTTCTGGCGAGAGTGCAGGGAACTGTCAACGGAAACGTGCTCCTGCGCCGGCAACAGTACCGGACGGCGGATGATGCCGATGCCAGCTTGAAGATTGCACGGAATATGATCGCTGCAAAACTGTTTAATAGTCGGTGGGTTTTGGAGCGTATGATTCGGGATCATGGACCGAGAATTGATGCGGAACGATTCCGGCAGAAGTCGCTGCTCTTGAAAGAGGCAGTTTCTCTTGCGGCGGAAGCAGACAGTATGGACACGCTGCGGGGCATTGAGGGCGAGGCTGCGACGGTTTATTTTTCGGTACTGGATGAGATGATTTTGCGGGAGAAGGATACGTTTTTCTTTCACGGCAGAAATCGGCGTCCGGCGCTGGATTGCGTCAATGCGATGCTGAACTTTGCCTATACGCTGATGACGAGCATGTGTACCTCTGCGCTGGAATCCGTGGGACTGGATCCTTATGTGGGAATGATGCACACGGACCGTCCGGGGCGGCCATCGCTGGCGCTGGACCTGGTGGAGGAATTCCGTGCGCTGTGCTGCGACCGGTTTGTTCTGACGCTAATCAATCGTGGTATGGTTCAGAAGAAGGACTTCGAACAGCAGGAGGATGGTGCAGTGCTGATGACCGATGACGGACGGCGCACTTTTTTGCAGGCATGGCAGAAGCGAAAGGATGACGTGATTCGCCATCCGTTTTTGGAGGAAAAGGTGGAATGGGGATTGCTGCCCTATGTGCAGGCGCTTCTTTTGGCGAGGTATTTGCGTGGCGATCTGGACACCTATCCGCCGTTTTTATGGAAGTGATTGCATGCTGGTGGTTGTGACCTATGATGTCAATACGACGAGTAAAGAGGGGCAGAAACGATTGCGCCGAGTGGCAAAGATTTGTGTGAACGTCGGGACAAGAGTGCAGAATTCTGTGTTTGAGTGCCACGTGAATGCAGCGGAATGCCGCCTGCTCAAACAGCGGCTGACGGATGCCATCGATACCGAGAAGGATAGCCTCCGGTTCTACTATCTGGGGAATCAGTATCAGACGAAAGTGGAACATATCGGCGCAAAGGAAACCATCGATGTGGAGGAACCGCTTTTGTTCTAAGAAAACGCTCCGGTGCGAACCCTAAGCGCACAAAAAAAGTAGGAGGGATTCGCACCCGCTTTTTCGTGAAAAAATCAGAAAAAAAGTATTTTTTCTGGCATGGAGAAGTATATCTGTGTTCTTTTTTGTCAAAATTGCATTTGCTCTGCTGAGTTTTAAGCGGAAAGCTGTGCAATTTTGCTGTCTCCCTCCACACGGAGGGAGTGGATTGAAATGGGAATTTGGCTTTAAAGTCCCTGTTGTAATTGAGTCTCCCTCCACACGGAGGGAGTGGATTGAAATTGGACAGCTGGACATCGACCGGAAAAGCCCATGAGTCTCCCTCCACACGGAGGGAGTGGATTGAAATGGCTCTCTCCCGCCCGCCGTCTCGCCCTCCCCGCGTCTCCCTCCACACGGAGGGAGTGGATTGAAATGCTTCTATGGATGATGGCAATTGTTGTTTTCTGATGTCTCCCTCCACACGGAGGGAGTGGATTGAAATCAATACAGCAGTGTAAGATACTTGTCGTCGTTCCTGTCTCCCTCCACACGGAGGGAGTGGATTGAAATATATTATCCATCTGAAGAGCTAGGTCAACAGCAGTCTCCCTCCACACGGAGGGAGTGGATTGAAATGGTTGGATACGTCAAACAGGATAGATGGCGGGAGTCTCCCTCCACACGGAGGGAGTGGATTGAAATATTATAGCACACTTGCGCCAATGTGTCAAATGGGTCTCCCTCCACACGGAGGGAGTGGATTGAAATCCTTTGCCATCAAAGAGAAGCCCGGCGTGCCTCTGTCTCCCTCCACACGGAGGGAGTGGATTGAAATGAAAACAAACTGACAGAAAAATTTGCAGCATAAGTCTCCCTCCACACGGAGGGAGTGGATTGAAATGGGCGGTCAAGACCATGGCGCAGACTGCTGTTGGCGTCTCCCTCCACACGGAGGGAGTGGATTGAAATCGGAAAGCAGAACTTATGAAGTCAGAATTGATGGAGTCTCCCTCCACACGGAGGGAGTGGATTGAAATGGTGAGAGCGGCACGCTTTGCGTGTCGCTCTTGCGTCTCCCTCCACACGGAGGGAGTGGATTGAAATTGTCCCTCGCGCTCTGGAGGTTATAACTATGTTGTCTCCCTCCACACGGAGGGAGTGGATTGAAATGGCCTTCGCTGGCTCCGGGCTCCGCTCCCGCCGCGTCTCCCTCCACACGGAGGGAGTGGATTGAAATCGGAAGCGGTTTGGACGGAAATGTGCGGCATGCTGAGTCTCCCTCCACACGGAGGGAGTGGATTGAAATCGAGACTTTAGCAACCCCGCTAACGTGCAGTTACTGTCTCCCTCCACACGGAGGGAGTGGATTGAAATCGCTCCTCTGCGGAGCGGGTCGGCAAAAGTGGCGAGTCTCCCTCCACACGGAGGGAGTGGATTGAAATGACGTAACCATCCGAAAAATACGACTCGTCCACCGTCTCCCTCCACACGGAGGGAGTGGATTGAAATATCGGACTGCCGCTTATATGTAGCGTGCTGGCTGTCTCCCTCCACACGGAGGGAGTGGATTGAAATTGGAAGCGGTTTGGTAGACGCACCGACCTCTGTACACATCAGGTCTCCCTCCACACGGAGGGAGTGGATTGAAATCGACATTAGGTTATTGAAAATGTCGAGGACTGCTCGTCTCCCTCCACACGGAGGGAGTGGATTGAAATACCATGACCGACCTGACCACCAAGGTATCTCTTACCGTCTCCCTCCACACGGAGGGAGTGGATTGAAATCGATGTCCTCCGGCTGTCGTTTCAGTTCCTCGTAGTCTCCCTCCACACGGAGGGAGTGGATTGAAATCATGTGAATCTGGACAACACCATCACCCATGTGGAGTCTCCCTCCACACGGAGGGAGTGGATTGAAATGCTGACGGTGAATGTCACATCTTTTGCCAGTGTGGTCTCCCTCCACACGGAGGGAGTGGATTGAAATTGGAAATTGGCACTTTGGGTGACAAGTCGGGAAACGTCTCCCTCCACACGGAGGGAGTGGATTGAAATGATTGGATGCCGCTCTTGCCGGACGCATCCGGGTCTCCCTCCACACGGAGGGAGTGGATTGAAATCATGACCAGTGTATTATCCAATAAGTGCTTTTGGTCTCCCTCCACACGGAGGGAGTGGATTGAAATGCGCTGCTCTCGCTCTGATTTGAGTTGAGTGGCGGTCTCCCTCCACACGGAGGGAGTGGATTGAAATGCGCAAATTTCCAGGCATTTTTGACGCCATCGACGGTCTCCCTCCACACGGAGGGAGTGGATTGAAATGAGATCATATCGCTCTTCATGCACCATGTATGCAGTCTCCCTCCACACGGAGGGAGTGGATTGAAATATCAACAACAAGCGGCATTTTAACTCCGATTCTGTCTCCCTCCACACGGAGGGAGTGGATTGAAATCATTCCCAGTTGCAGCTCCCAAGTACACAGATACGGTCTCCCTCCACACGGAGGGAGTGGATTGAAATAGCGCATGGTCTCTGACAGCCGGAGCCATGCGTTGTCTCCCTCCACACGGAGGGAGTGGATTGAAATTGATCGCAGGCGAAAAGTACACGCTGATCGAAAGTCTCCCTCCACATGGAGGGAGTGGATTGAAATTTCATGGTGGCAATCGTTGCCACCAAATCAGAAGGTCTCCCTCCACATGGAGGGAGTGGATTGAAATGCAAACTGTCCTGCATGGCTTTCAGATTGATTCCGTCTCCCTCCACATGGAGGGAGTGGATTGAAATTGCATAGGTTGCAAAACTTAAAGCATCGATGGCGTCTCCCTCCACATGGAGGGAGTGGATTGAAATATGAGACAAGCTTCAATACGTATTTAAGTTATGATGTCTCCCTCCACATGGAGGGAGTGGATTGAAATGCCGTTTTCTACAGAATAGTTGTAAAAATACAGACGTCTCCCTCCACATGGAGGGAGTGGATTGAAATTACCCTTGTTATAACCAAGCCATGTAGACCAATATCGTCTCCCTCCACATGGAGGGAGTGGATTGAAATTGCGCCGTGTGTCAATGGGTTTTGTACCATTGAGTCTCCCTCCACACGGAGGGAGTGGATTGAAATACTACTCTTACACTCTTACGCTTTTTTAGGGTGTCTCCCTCCACACGGAGGGAGTGGATTGAAATATGTTGACCTTGGTGACTGTGCCGTCCGGATTGGTCTCCCTCCACACGGAGGGAGTGGATTGAAATGGAAAAGCGCCCAGTGTAAGAAGTGTTTTGATAGAACCATATAAAAGCAACGGAATTTGGGGTACTTACAATGCCAACAACGGCGTAATCTCAATTTATGGCGCAGGTGGCAAAGATGGGAAAAATACAATTTCAAAAGTTGCTGCCGAAATGAAAAAAGCGGGGAAATGGTCAAGCTCCTCCCCATATCACGCTTTCCGCCACGAGCTTGGTCATGCATTGCAAAAGCATTTGAAAGATACTGTTCCGGATTATGATGAAAGACTTAAAAAAGTCCGTGACATCCGAAACGATTTTTTTGAAAGCTTGACAGGGCTAGACGAAGATGCTATAATGGAATTGAAAAAGGAAGCACTGTCCATTTACGGTCTTGTAGATGATGAATCGCTCGGCGAATTTATCGCAGAATGCGTGGCAGAATATTGCAGCAAAAAGCCGAGAAAAATGTCCCGTGATGTTGTGGCGGCTTTACTGCACAAAGGAGGAAATGAAAATGCTGATTGATTATCCAATGGAATGGCGTAAATATATGAGAAAAGGGAAAACACGAACCTTTTCCAAAAGCACACCACTGGAAATTGTGAAAAAGGCGAAAGAAATCAACAAGGAAACAATCCGCCTTGCTGAAAAGCCTTTTTTCTTTTTTGAAGAGAATCGATAGTGTTTATTCCCGCAATCTTATACAGAAAAAGCATCTCATCCGAAGGTCTCCCTCCACACGGAGGGAGTGGATTGAAACTGCCCTCTGGCGTGGGGTGTCGCCCTCTGGGGTTTCGTCATTCCTCAAACAGTTCCTCTTTGCCATCGCTTTTCACGCAAGAAAGCGGTGGCAAAACCATATCCCGTCCATTTCATCCGCCACACTTCAAACCACCTTTCCCTA
>NZ_FR898057.1:39960-72746 GCF_000437175.1 Ruminococcus sp. CAG:330
TGCAACCGCCGGATCAGCAGTGCAGCATCCAGCACATCGTACACATATTCATTCGGAACGCCCGTCTCTGCTGTTTCCAGCGCAAGAGACGGGTATTTTTTATGGTAGACATCATACAGGAATTTCCCCACGGCTTTGGAACGTGACTGTCCGGCATAGCAGTGTACCAGCAAGGTATCAACCTCCTGATTCGCATCGGCGAAGTCGAGAATGCGGTCTGCCATCGCGTCCTGAAACAGCACGGCACCCTCTACCTCTGTCACAATATCATCGAAAAGCAGCGTCAGCACGTCTTTGCAAAAGACGTTTTTCTGGAACTGCACGCCGAACCCTTTGGTGTGGCTGTCCTGAATGGAGATGACCGCATAGCAATCGTTCTTTGCGCACACATCCTCCATGCCGTAAGGGTAGTAGTGATCCATGACGTATTCAAACGCATCGAAAACGGAACAAACTATGATTTTTTTCATGGCAATTCTCCTTAAATTTGAAGTTATTTCCATTATATCATGAAATCGTGAGAAACACAACAGCTTGCAGAAAAATCAAAGCAGTGCAGTCTGGCATCCTCTGTTTTTACCGGAGCAGTTCATGCGGTATATTTTTCAAAAATAGGATATATATTTCGACGCATCCTGAAATGTGTCAATATTTCCCGAAATTTACGGATGAGAAATACTTTATTCACTGTGTTTTTTTTTTTTTTTTTGAGGTAAAATGTAAGAGAAAGTCCCAAATCAACAAGAGATAAACGAAAAAATACAATTTATGATGACAAGAAAAAAGATTTTTCAGTGCGGATGACGAAAGAAAACGATGGAAGAGCGCCTGCGGGGTTGGCACTGTTTGGGATGGGATAATGGAAAGGAAGATGTCATGCAACTCAAAAAAATTGTGGCGTTGGTCACGGCTTTTGCGATGCTCATGCCGGCGGCAGGCTGTTCGGAAAAAGAAAAATCCAGCAGTTCTGTGGCGGAGCGCAGCTTGTCCGGCGTCAGACCAAAGGGGCAGTCTGCCAATCGGGGCGGGCAGTCGGAGAGTGATTTCGAAGATCCGGAAAACTATGACGATGAGTATTATGACGACGAGTACTACGATGATGCGTACGACGACGATTACGCCTATGACGACGGCGACTCATCGCAGACAGCGGACAGCGGGGAGTTCTCCTTGGATGCCATCGCCGACCAGTGCAGTGCTTGTCGGGAACTGTTGGAGTACCGCATTTCCCTCATTAAGGCGACAGAGCGCATTGTGAATTACGATCCAGAGAGAGCGACTTACATTGAGGCAGCGAACGAACTCCAAAGCCGGATCTACAACGGGATGCAGCACAGCTGTACCGCCTCCTCTTATTATGTGGAAAATTTTCCGGTGCTGATTGGAAGCCGTGAGGGCGAATACACCGGCTACTGGAAAGGTGCAGGGCCGTCCGGACAGGGCACCTTTGTGGGAAAAGACATTTACACCAATCATCTGGACAACATCGTATATCAGTACACTGGCGAATGGCAGTATGGCCTGCCCTGCGGTTCCGGCATGCAGATGTTTTCGAGAAATGACGAGCTGTACCAGTTCGCCACCGTATACGTCGGCGATTTTTCGGCGGGTGAGCCAAATGGATACGGTACGCTCTACCGGAAATCGTGGGAGGGCAACGACGTTTACTATGAGGAAGCCTATTTTCAGGACGGCGCACTTGTGGGTCAGACGAATTTTGTGGAATACGATTCCAATGGAAAATATCTTGGGGCAGGAATTGCCGAGGACGGCGGCGGCGATCAGATGGAACTGAACGTTGTCAGCTATTACAAGTCCGTAGACGTCAAGGAAGCGCTGGCAGTGGCGGGGATTTGTGCTGCTGCGGTGCTTGGCGGTGCATATCTTCTGGGAGGCGGCTCCTCCTCGTCATATGGAACATCTGCGGAACAGCAGATGGCAGAATTGCAGAGATGGCGGGATGACCAGACGGCAAGCAATGAGGCGGAATATGCTGCCCAAGAGGAGCGGGAGGAACAGTACAAACAGTACTGTAGATCACGGTATGAGGAACTTCACAAGGCCGATTCCAGCGACTGGTCTTTGGATTCTCAATATTATAAGGCAAATATGGATTAAAGGAGTTTTCGGGATGAAAAAAGCAATTGCAATGCTCGCAGCACTCACCATCTGCTGCACGGCGCTTACCGCCTGCGGTTCTTCCGATTCGAAGTCAGGAAAAGGTGCTAAGAAGAGTGCATCCTCATTTACCCTTGGCGAGGATGGCGAAAAAATGCCTGTTGCGGAAAAGGTGTACAAGGCGAAAAAAGGGGAAACGAGATTTCTGGATATTTTGAACCAGATCGCAGACGAAGAGAAGATCACCATCACGCAGGGCAGTGAGGGGCTTACGTTTGCCCGTGATGTGAAAGGCGAAAAATATCTGCATGCAACAGCTGAAGTGATCGGTAATTCACAAGAATACAATACGGGTACGGCCTGGTGGATTTCTACCTATGAACTTGTTGAAAAACGTAAGGATATGAAAGGGGATTTTGGCGGTTTGCTGGTCAATCTTGAAAACATGACCAAAACATATCGGTATGTGAATGGCTGGGATGAAAACGGCGAACAGCGTCGCATGAATCCTGTGGGTTATCCTGCGGAAAGTATTCCGGAAATTCCGCAAAATCTCTCGCCGGAGAAGTGGAGCTTTGTATCTTCCGGTGAGGATACCATAAACGGAAATGATTATTACTGCGAGACCTATTCTGTTTCCGCTGATATATATAACGAAGAAACGGAAGAAATGAGCGACAAGGAAGAAATGAGCATCAATGTTTTGTTTGACAGCAACGGCGATGTGGCATTTATGGGCAGTGCGGTTCCGTATACGGTTCAGGAATTTGAGGATTATTTCTATTCGAGCAATACGGGACGGGAAATATGCGTTCCCATTGCAAAATTGTTCTATGATGCGTGGGATAAAACGCAGTATTCTATGAATTGCATATCTGCTTGCTGCTACACCGCATATGGAGAATATACTGAGATCTCGATTCAGCCGGAATACGACGATGCCTATAGCCTGGACAACTTTACCATGGTCGAGGATATCGAGGAATTTGCATCGAGAAACGATACAAAGGAAGAGATCTACGACGATCTGGGACTGTAAGAGCCGGTGTCGGTAAAGCAGTTTCATTTGACATTTCGCCGCTTTTGTGGTATACTAAAGTGTCACCGATTGGTGAAATGTCGTCTCTCCCGTTTGGAGAGCGTGGATTGAAATTATGCGATAATGGAGTTTGGGCAAATACCGCCCTCCGTGTGGAGGGTGCAAAAAGCAGGAGTACTTTGAGAAAAGTGCTCCTGCTTTTTCGTGTATCATAAAATAGAGAAACAATCATTCCGCTTCCATCGTAATGACATTATCGCTCTGGTAGACGCTGCGGAACTGCTGCTTGGTGTTGTGCGTTTCGCCGATGCAGAATTCCTTGGACCACGTCATGAAATACGCCCACGGGATATGGCTTTCAGCGAGCATGGCAGCATCCGGCGCAATGCCCACTTCCGCCAGGGCAGCAACTTTGTGGGAACTGGTGGCTGCGATGAGCTGCCGGTAGTCCTCGGCGTAGTCGGTGGCACGGTATTCCGGCAGGTAGATGTCCACGGATACCACGTCCACAAAGTCATCTCCGGGGTATCCCTCCGGCAGCCGGCAGTTCCAGACCCAGAGCAGATTGTTCAGAGCGTGGCGGTTGGTGTAATAGTCATACATCAGCAGGTACAGTTCTTTGGCAACCACCGGTCCCTTGGCACCCCACCAGAACCAAGTGCCGTCCGACTCGTGGAATGGCCGCCACAGCACGGGGATGTTCTCCGCCTGAAAGCGCTTCAGCTGAACTGCGATGGCATCCAGATCGTGAAAGAATGCAGCACGCTCCGGCGTGCCAGGATGCAGAATCTGTTTCGCATCGAAATCGGTGTTTTCGGCGTAAAAACTCTTGTCCTTTCCACCGATGGGGGAGAACCAGTGGAAAGACAGTGTGACGATTCCGTTTGTCTCCTTTGCCCAGCGCAGTGCCGTGTCTACTGTGCCACGATTCTCCCGAATTTCCGTCAGGCACGGTTCGGATGCAGTGTCGTCCGGAAGATTGGGAGAGTAGGAGAGCAGCTCAAACCCGCATAGTTTCGGCGTGCGTCCTGTAACCTCTTTGAGATAGGCGACTTCCTCCATGGGATTGGTCTGCGTGTGCTGTCCGGCGATGATTTTAGTTCCGGCGGTCTGGCAGAGATACCGGAGCAGGGCAGCTGCTTCTGGGGTTGCATGCGGATTGACGGGAATTTGGTGGGCCATTGCAGATACCTCCCTTATTTTGTGGAAAGATAGAATTCGTACAGGGCGGTTGCCTGATGAATGGCGTAGGTGGTGTGGAATCGGTGCTCCGCCAGATCGGACTGCATTTGTGCAATGGCTGCTGCGACTGCACCGGGCTTCTCCAGCTCCTCCTCATAGAAAGAGACGTAGTCGCCCTCCTTGCTCTTGTCTGCCTGTACCCCGATTTCCAGATTGCAGCCGTTCTTCTCGTTGTAATACAGGGCGGAGTTGTCAGCGTTGGTCTGGGTTTCCGCCACCAGTTTTTCCACGGCAGCCGGCGTGTCCCGATATGCCATGAGAATGGTGCTGGTTGCAATGCTGGTGATGGCATCGTAGACGTTTCGGGTGCTGCCGTCATCATCGGTATAGTCGTACCGCGCGATCCAGAACGGCAGACAATAGGAAACGGAGAGGTTCTTGGAATCGGCGTACTGCTGTGCCGTTTCGATGAACCTGACCTGCTGTTTTCTGGAATCGCTGTTGTTCTTCCAGTCGAAGCTGGAGTTCGTCCAGACCTCCACGTCATAGGATACGCCGGCAAGTCTGGCGTCGGCATCTACCATGCTGTTGTACTCCTCCACACGGTCAAAGACACGATAGATGGCGGTATCATAGGTGTCCTCGTACAGCCATGTTTTTTCGCCGGTCAGCAGGTAGACTTTCATGTTTCTGGCATAGGCGTTCTTGACAAAGGTTGCCACCGTGTCCGCCCGATTCACCAGCTTGTTGGCACCGCTGGAATAATAGATCTCCGTGACGCCGTAGAACTCCATGGCGTCGAGGAATTCGTTCTGTACTTCCTCGTTGTCGTCGATACCGTAGAGCGCAGCCTTGCTGCCCTTCCAGTACCAGGTGGCGCAGTTCATTCTGGTTTCCTCCGTGATGGGGAACACCGTTCCCGTGCCGGAGTGGTACAGGTATCGGGTGCTGTCGTCCAGTCCGAGGGCGTCATTGCTGACGAGGTAGAACCGGTCGATGGAATAGTCCAGCGCACGTCCCAGCGCCTCCTCTGCGGTCTGTTTGAGTGCGCCGGAGATCTGGTAGTTGTACTCCGCTCTTGCGATGTAGCCCTTGGCAACCGCCGTTTCGTAGTCCATGCCACGCAGCTGTTCCAGTGCGTCGGGGGCATCCGGTGTTTCCGGCGGTGCAGCGGTCAGCGTCTGCCGCATTGCACCGAGATCGAGCGCATCCAGCTTGCCGTCTGCGCAGAGGTCGCCCGCCTGCCAGTCCGCCAGCACCGTGTCCGGCACTGTCAGCAGCTTTTTCTGGAGCAGCACCACGTCAGCGATGGAAAATTCGCCGTCGGCGTTGAGGTCGCCGGATGCTGCGGTGTCCGTTTCCGCAGCGAACGCCGTGGTCTGGGGGAGGGCAGTCGTGGACAGGAGCAGCGCACAGAGCAGTGCAATTCCTTTTTTCATAAATCAATCAACTCCAATTGTCGTGAGTCAGCGTAGACTCTTTGTACTTTCATTATATCACATGGGGTGGAAAGAATCAAGAAAGCGGGAATATTTTTTCGGAAAATGCTGTGCGCCGAAAAGCCAAAAGCTCCCAGCGGGGAGGGACGCCGGAAGCTTTTTGGAATGGGGAGTTGGGGTTAGATGCGGATGATTTCGGCGTCAAGAGGAAAAGCGTCTTCTCCAATGTGCGTGACACTTTTTGGAATTTTGATGGATTTGAGTAGTGATTCGTACCCCAAAAATGCTCTATCTCCAATACTTGTGACACTATTTGGAATTTCGATTGAAGTGAGTGATTCGCACCACGCAAATGCTTCATCTCCAATACTAGTGACGCTATCTGGAATTACGATTGAGGTGAGTGCTTCGCAGAACTCAAATGCTTCATTTCCAATACTTGTGACACTATCTGGAATTTCAATTGAGGTAAGTGATTCGCATCCACAAAATGCGCTATCTTCAATACTAGTGACGCTATCTGGAATTACGATTGAGGTGAGTGCTTCGCATCGCGCAAATGCGTAATTTCCAATGCTTGTGACACTGTCCGGAATTTTGATTGAGGTGAGTGCTTCGCATCCACTAAATGCGCCATTTCCAATACTGGTGACACCATCTGGAATATAAATTGAGGTAAGTGATTTGCATTCCCAAAACGCATAATTCCCAATACTCGTTACCACTCCCTCCGGAATCACAACGATTTCAGAATTTCCGAGGTACTTCTCTAATACACCGTTTTCGATTTCGAAGTCGGTGATGGGGGAAACTGGTTCACAAGGCGCAGTTGAAACACGGATGATTTCGGTGTCAGGAGGAAAAGCACTCTCTCCGATAATAGCATTTCTTGGAATTTTAACCAATTTGGGAGAGTTACATCCCCAAAATGCCCAATCTCCAATGCTGGTGATACTATCTGGAATTTCGATTGAGGTGAGTCCTTTGCAGAACGTAAATGCTTCATTTCCAATACTGATGACACTGTCTGGAATTTCGATTGAGGTGAGTGATTCGCAGGATTTAAATGTGCAATGTTCAATACTGGTGACACCATCTGGAATTTTGATTGAGGTGAGTGCTTTGCAATTCCAAAATGCGCTATTTCCAATACTGATGACACTATCTGGAATTTCGATTGAGGTGAGTGATCTGCACCACTTAAATGCTTCATCTCCAATACTAGTGACACCATCTGGAATTTCGATTGAGGCAAGTGTGTCGCAGAATGCAAATGCGCTATCTTCAATACTGACGACACTGGATGGAATGACAATAGAGTTAGACTTTCCAAGATATCGCTTTAATGTGCCGTGCTCTATGTCAAAATCAGAAATGGGAGGAATGATGACCGAGGATTTGTTTCGGATTGCAGTATTGGGAGGAAATGCATGTTTTCCAATTTTTTCAACGCTGGCAGGAATTTCAATTGAAGAGAGTGCATAGCATCCAAAAAATGCTTCATCTCCAATCTCTGTTACGCTGTTTGGAATATGAATCGAAGTAAGTGCGTTGCACCCCTCAAATGCGTCCTCTCCAATGCTAGTGACACTATCTGGAATTACGATTGATGTGAGTGATTTGCAATCAGTGAACGCAAAACTTCCAATGTTAGTGACACTATCTGGAATATGAATTGATTTGAGGAAATCACACCTCTCAAATGCGTCCTCTCCAATGCTAGTGACACCATTCGGAATATAAATTGAGGTAGGTGATTTGCAGTCAAGAAACGCACTATCCCCAATACTCGTCACCACTCCCTCCGGAATCACAACGATTTCAGAATTTCCGAGGTACTTCTTTAACACACCGTCTTCGATTTCGAAATCGGTGATGGGGGAGACTGGTTCACAGGGAGGTTCAGGAAAAGCAGGCTCGTCATGTTCCGGTTCACTCCACGCCTGATTCATGGGTTCGGATGCTGGTGTGGGCGTGCTGGTTCTGGTGTTGGTGTGGAACGCACATCTTCCCAGATGCATGACGCTTTCCGGAAGGTCGATTGCAGCAAGTGCGTCGCATGTCTGAAATGCGCCGTCGCCAATGCTGGTCAAGCCGTCGGGAATGTAGACCGAAGCGAGGGCACTGCATCCCCAGAATGCGAAATTGCCGATGCTGGTGACGCTGTCTGCAATCTTGACCGCAGTGAGGGACTCGCAGTTCTGGAATGCAAAGTCTCCGATGCTTGTGACCCCGTCCGGAATTACAACGGCATTTGCATTGCCGTGGTATTTCTTGAGCACGCCGTTCTCGATCTCGAACGCATTGTCTGCGGCATCGCCGGAATAAAACCGGATGCTCTGCGATTTGCAGATGTCAATTCCGTCGCTGTGGAACAGCTTGTCATAGAAATACGAGGAGTCCGAATACTGGTATTTCAGAATCGCCTGCTGCCGGCTCAATCTCATTTCCGGCCCGGGTGGCAGAGTCGCCTTTTTCAAATAGATCATCAGCCGCTTTTTGTCCTTGCTGCGTGCAAACTCCAATTCGTCCATACAGTTGGTGGATTCCAGATAATTTGGAGACAGCATTGCAATGAAAAATTCGGCGTTCAAAATGCGGTTGGCGATGTGGTCGTCCCACTCGCTCGCTGGCGTGATTCCCTCATCAAACCAAACATTGTACCCGTTTTCCTGCATCGCACGGATAACGGGGAATACTTCGCCCTTGTCCTTGTGAGAATAGCTGATAAAGGCGTAGGATTCGCTGCCCTGATAGGCGCACAGGATTTTTTCCATTTTTCTCGTCCTTTCTGTCGAATTTGGATAAATTGATTATACCATATTTTTCAAGGGATTTCAAGAGATTGCTCAAACACGGATGATTTTTGCATCAACGGGAAACGCGTTCCTTCCGATGTGTGTGACGCTTTTGGGAACCTCGATGGATTCGAGCGAGTCGCAGCCAAAAAATGCCTCATCTCCAATACTTGTGACGCTGTCCGGAATATGAATTGAGATAAGCGATGAGCAGTTCCAAAACGCATTATCCCCAATACTAGTGATATCATCCGGAATCACAACGGTTTCAGAATCTCCGCGGTATTCCTTTAATACGCCGTCCTCGATTTCGAAGTCGGCGATGGGGGAAACTTGTCCGCAGTCTTTGCGGGCGGAGTTTTCGTCCGTTTGGTGGGGGCGTAGGGGTTCTTTCATATTTCTCATCCTTTCTGTTGCGTTGGAATGGGGCTTATGCCGTGCTTTGCAAAAACGTTTCAAGGCGTTGCTGAAACACGGATGATTTTGGTAGCAGGAGGAAAAGCATCATCTCCGATGTATGTAACGCTTTTGGGGATTTTGACAGATTTCAGCGAGTTGCATCCCCGAAACGCTTCATCTTCAATGCGGGTGACGCTATCCGGAATACGAATTGCGGTGAGTGCTTCACAGTTTAAAAATGCATCATATCCAATGCTGGTGACGCCATCTGGAATTTTGACTGCGGTAAGGAATGTACAGTCCCAAAATGCACCATCCCCAATATGGGTGACATGGTCTGGAATGACAACCGAATTAGAATGTCCCAGATATCGGGTCAATGTGCCATGTGCTATCTCGAACTCGGGAATAGGCGGGATAGTGAGCGATGATTTGTTTCGGATGGCAGTATTGGAAGGAAACACATGTTTTCCAATTTCTTTGACGCTGGCAGGAATTTCGATTGCGGAGAGCGCATAGCATCCCCAAAAAGCCTCATTTTCAATTACTGTCACGCTGTCCGGAATGTGAATCGAGGAAAGTGCTTCACAGCCATAAAATGCGGAGGGGTTGATACTGGTGACGCCATCTGGAATGCGAACTGAGGTGAGTGCTTTGCAGTTGTAAAATGTATCCACATCAATTCTGGTGATCCCTTCCGGAATGTGAATGGAAGTAAGTGCATGGCATTCGTAAAACGCAGAGCATCCAATGCTTGTGACGCTGTCCGGAATTTTGATTGCGGGAAGTGCATGGCATCCGGAAAATGCCTCATATCCAATGCTTGTGACACTGTCCGAAATGTGAACGTAGGTGAGTGCGGAGCAGTGATAAAACGCAGATTCCCCGATGCGTGTCACGCCGTCCGGAATCTCAATGGAGGTAAGTGCCTTGCATTCAGAAAACGTTTCATCCTCGATACTTGTTATCCCGTTCGGAATATGAATGGAGGAAAGTGCAGAGCAATGATAAAACGCATTTTCCCCAATGCTTGTGACACCGTCTGGAATATGAACGGAAGTAAGTGCACAGCATCCGGAAAACGCATTTTCTCCAATGCTTGTTACCCCGTCCGGAATGTGAACTGAGGGAAGTGCTTTGCAGTCTTGAAAGATATCCGCATCAATTCTGGTGATCCCTTCTGAAATATGAATGGAAGCAAGTGCACGGCATCCGGAAAACGCACCATATCCAATGCTCGTGACGCTATCCGGAATTTCGATTGCGGGGAGTGCTTTGCAGTCAGAAAATGCCTCATATCCAATGCTGGTCACACCATCCGGAATATGAACGGAGGTGAGTGCGGAGCAATGATAAAACGCAAACGCCTCAATGCTTGTTACCCCATTCGGAATATGAATTGATTTGAGGGATTCACACCGCGCAAATGCACCTTTCCCGATACTTGTTACTCCCGCCGGAATCACAACAGTTTCGGCATTTCCGAGGTACTTCTTTAGTACGCCGTCCTCGATTTCGAAGTCGGCGATGGGGGAAACTTGTCCGCAGTCTTTGCAGGCGGAGCTTTCGTCCGTTTGGCAGGGGCGTAGGGGTTCTGCCATATTTCTCATCCTTTCGACTGAATTTTCATATGTCCATTGTATCATATTTTACAAACGGTTTCTAGCGGCAGTTCAAAAATAAAAAGAACCGACAAGATGCTTCGTTCTGCCGGGCTACCATTGCCCCTAGAGAACACATCCCATCGGTTCTAATTGGATTGGTTTTATGCTTCGCTGCCTCAGCTGCCGCTTCCGTAGGTGAGCAGGTTGCAGTTGTAATAATCCCACTGGTCGTCTTCGTTATCTATGGAGAAAAGTTCACCCTCGTAAGCCATGAAGTTGTCCCAGACAGTGGCGGAGCAGTCCCATGCGTTTAAGAAATACATTTTCTTGCCCAGCGCATTGGTCGCAGTGTCCATATAGACCTTGTTGCCGTATACCGAGGCATTCTGTCCCCAGCCATCCACCACATTGTTCTGTTCGAATGCACGCTGGATTGCGGTGCAGCCATTTCGATAGCCGACGTTGTTTCGGATGATGCAGTCGTTGCCCTTGATGTTGACGAAGCTCTTGGCGTAATTTTCCCCGCTCATTCCCGTTCCGTCAAAGGTGCAGTTTTCCACCGTTGTTCCAATGGTGTATTCCTTGATGTCAACGTGTTCCGCTGCGACGTTTGGCCCAAGCTTGCAGTCTCTTATGGTGTTGTAATGACAGTCGTAGCCGTATTCGGTGGTGCTCTGGGCGCTGCCAACGTAGATTGCCTCGCCATATCCCGGAGAAACTACCCCCGTATCATGGACGCTGCAATTTTCAATCAGACAATAGGAACTGTTATCTCTCAGGTGAATGCCCTCGGAACCAATATTGTACACCTCACAGTTCAGAATCTTTGTGTGATTGGCGTTGTCCAGCATGATGCCTTTCTGGGCATTCGTGACCTTTAGATCCCGAATTTCCCACCAGTCGCCGGAGATGGAAAACACATAGTTTTCCGCAGTGGAGGAGCCGGAGAGGACAGCAGGTTTTTCGGGATTCTCGGAGCGGATCACGATCGGCTGTTTTTCGGTTCCGTCTGCGGAACTGGTGAACATGTATCCCTTTGGCGTTGCGCCACTGTAAACATAGTCGCCTTCGGTGAGAATGATCTCATCGCCTGCCTTTGCAGTTTCAAGAGCAGTTTTCAGCTCCTCTGTATTTTTCACATAGACCTGATTGGCGGGAGATGTGTTGCCGGAAGTCAGTTCCTGCCGCATGGCACAAAGGTCAAGAGCGTTCAGATTCCCGTCTTCGCAGAAGTCCGCAGCTTTCCAGTCGGAGGGCTTTGTATCCGGAACAGCGAGAAGCCATTTCTGGAAAAGCACGATATCTGTAATGTCAAATGTTCCGTCGGCATTGACATCGCCCTGCACCGAAGTGCTGTGAGAGATATCTTCAAGGCTGCCCCAGCCGTCCTCCGGATAGGTCTCATTTTGCGCCGTGTCGCCACTCTCGTGAAACGGCGTGATCTTTACGGAGTCGATCTCAAAATCGGAGGTGTCAAAGTCCGGCGTTCCTGCCCAGCCGTTCGGGAACCACAGCCCGATCCACAGTCTGCCGGCGTTGGTGGGAATGGATTCTTTTGCGGTGTAGGTCAGCACATCGTCGAAATAAAATTCCACTCTTGGCTCTTCGTTTTCGTTACCAGTATGCCAGTCAAACCGATATTTGTGAAATGCGCCGTCTGCCTGATTGACGCCAATGTCCGTATAGCCGGTTTTGTATTCGCCCTCATTTTCGCCGACCCAAGTGTTGCACAGCGCATACCGGTAACTTTGATTTGTTTTTTCCGCACTGGGTCTGCCGGGCATCTCAATGTCAATTTCGTGGTTGGTGATCTCGCCAGTGTCCCAATCTTCCTCGTATTCAAACGTCCAGATTGCAGAGCAGGCGCCAAGCTCCGGAGAAACCTTTGCCACGACTTCATAACTTCCCGAGGCGTAGTATTCCTTCGTCGCAATCGCTGCCCCCGTCCGCTTTCCGTCTGCACGCCGGGAGCCATCTTTGTTGACGCCTTTGAGCGCTCCCTGGTAGAGGTTTCCGTTTCCGGTCAAAATCAATTTTCCGTTCTGCACAGAGACATTCTGGGGGAGGACACCGCCGTTATAGTCGACTTTTTCCCCGTTCTCTGTGACCTTCCCGCCCCAGTTCTTGTATGCAACAAGCCACTTGTCAGGATCCAGTGTTCCACTGGAAAAGTCGTCGTAGAACACAGCATCGGTCGCCTGTGCTGTTTCTGCGGAGATGGGAATTTCGCTGGCTGCCAATGGGGAAAAGGCAAGGGAAGTGCATGCGATTGCTGTCGCTGCCAGAATGGATATCAATGGTTTTATCTTCATCGGTTTATCTCCTGTTTGAGCCGTGATTTGTGATTCACAAATGATTTATTATGATTATAGCATAACATGTGGAAAAGCGCAAGCGTGGCACCTTGCTTTTGGAAGAAAATCAATCTGTGGAGGGTAATGAAAAACGTTTTCATTGCAATCAAGCAAATGTTGAAGTTAGAACTTGTCTTCACAAGAAATATATGTGGATTTTCGAGCATAATTTTGTTGCAGACAAGGCAAAAATACGCAGGCGGGCTGTCGCCCGGCAAGTATTTTTCACGCAGGATGCAGCAAAATTTGCCGAAAAGGCACGTGTATACGCTTGTGAAGACGGGTTCTTATATATTCCTTGAATTCTTCAATACTTGTATAATAGCGGTAACCATATTTGCTTACTGTTGCCTGGACATCTGCTGTTTCATTTAGCAATATGGCAATACGCTCGCTCAGTCCGTTTTGTATTCCCTGCGGCCATGCCAAATCCAAGATTCCTATCACGTTGCCGGATTCATCTATCAGTTCATGGTTTGGAACTCCTTCATTCAGTCCACGTTTTTTCATCCATAGGCAGAGCCGCTCAATCTCATCGGTTGCTTCTGTTATGGAAACATAATTTCTCATTGCACAGCAATCTATTGCGGTTTCTGCGATTTCGCCGCTGTATAATGAATCCAGTATCGTATGGCTTGTCAAATGGCGGCTCATCAGTATTTTTATATCTTCGACATATCCGTTGTTTTCAATGCGATTGATGATTTACTGTAATTATATCACAATTTGTCGAAAAGTTCAAGTGCGCATATTACTTTTTTGGTAAAAAAATCAATTTAAACTTGCTGGTTTTCTTGAAAAAAGGAAGCCCGATATACCGCAAAACTGCGATATATCGGGCTTTTCACACGTTTTCAGAGTACGTATTTTCAATGTGTGCTACTGTTTCCGCTGTCCCTGAAATGTCCTGCTGTTTTGGAAGCAGTCAGTCTCAAAAGGAACACATCCACTGCTTTTTGGTCTTACTCATCCTCTTTCCGTTTGAAGATACCAGATGCCTTTACTGCACCGAATCCGAATGCCATGAACAGTGCCGCACCCACGCACAGGAGCCAGTTTGTCATGGAGTTGTTTCCGGTCTGAGGCAGGTTAACTTCTGCGTTGGAGGAATCCGTACCAGTACCGGTTTTCGGGTCAACGGTGTAAACGTCCAGTACATTGCCGTTTTCGTCGGTCAGCGTAATCTCGCAAGCTTCCTCCGTGTGTTCTCAAAAGTCATACAAAATCTCCACAGACAAATTATCCGGATTCCTTGTTCCATCCACCCGATAGACGTCTAATATCTCTTTCAGATCCGCCATGATCTGCGGCTGTATTTCATCCGGCACGGATTGGATGGGATTCTCCCACGATGTGTTCAGACTCCAAACTCTGGTGTTGGGCAATCTGTTCTCTTTTCTCAGCGGCAGGATCATCTCCCACGCCCTCCAATGCAAAAAGAACAGTTCCTCATCCGGATAATCCCGATGGGTTCCGATTGCCACAAAAATCACATCTTTCTCGGTGTCTGCAATGCACGCACTGGGATGGAGCACCCCAAGGGCAGGAGAAAGCGGGTTTTCGATTTGTTTTCGCACAAACTGTTCCTGTTGTTTCGGCGTCAGTTTCTTCAAAGAAAATGCCATGAGAACCTCCTATGCTAAAATTTAGGACCTGTCTTCACAAGAAATATATGTGGATTTTCGAGCATAATTTTGTTGCAGACAAGGCAAAAATACGCAGGCGGGCTGTCGCCCGGCAAGTATTTTTCACGCAGGATGCAATAAAATTTGCCGAAAAGGCACGTGTATACGCTTGTGAAGACAGGTTCTTATTGTCTAAAATCACTGGAATCCGTCCCCGAAATTCTTCTTGTGATATCCGCAGTCGCAGTACGGACCTCCGGAGGCAAGCGTGTATTCCCGCACGAAATTCGTCACGCCACTCGCCTCACTCATGGTATAGTCGAGATGACATAGTGCCGGAGTGAGATCATACAATCCCAGCTTTTTCATCAAAACGCAGATACCGCATTCGGTAAAGCGCCCCTCATAACCGCTGCCGTCGGGGTACTCATAAAACTCCATATTCCAAGAGTACGGATTGCGGTCGGCGGCTTTCAGTGCAGCTGTGGATTTCATTCCGGCGATATCCTTTTCGGTGAACTTCTTTCTCCCGCTCTTGCGGCAGAACCACCGCATCAGCTTTGTCATCATGGCGTCTGCGTAGTATTCCGTCAGTTTCTCCACATCCGGCCGTTCCGGCATGGACAGAACGAATGCGCCCAGCATTGCAGTATTGACAACATTCATCTTGAAACGATCCGCCTTTTCAAACTCCGGCAGCTCACGGATAATCTCCTGATATTTTGGCTTTGCGTGTTTGGTGATGGCTTTTGCCGTTTGCACATCGTAACCGAATGTGGCTGTCAGCTGTTTCTGAAACGATCCGGCAAACAGCGCCCACATTCCCAGTGGCATCCCCATGTATTTCATTCTGCATTCCCCCATTTTTCAAGAACCACGATCTTGTTGGAAATATTCCGCACAAATGGGATCTTCTCCAGCAGCTTGTAAATCGGCAGAAATGCTGCCATACCCTCGGTCAGGGAGTGTTCCTCAGCAAACCGAAAGTCCGGCAAAAGCGCTGCCAATGCCTTTCCGCTCTTTATGCCCCATGTGAATTTTGCACGACTGCCCTCAATGGACTTCTCCTTGAATCGTTTTGCAACAGCCGGATTCATGATCTCAACCGCTACAGCAGCTTTTTCAAACCGCTTTGAGATCACCGCAAAAATCTTCTTCACATCTGCATCGGACAGGTACATGGTCAGACCCTCGATGATTACCAGTGCCGGCATATCCTGCTCTGTGATTTTGCTGCCCCAGTCATCCATGGCAGACATGGCAATCTGCGAAATCGTGCCGTTCTCCGGCAGCAGCTGTTCCCGCACAGCAATCGTCTGTGGCAAATCCAAGTTGTACCAGTGCGAATACCCCTGCATGCGATAGCATCGGGTATCCAGTCCGCAGGCGATGTTGACGACTACTGCACCGGCATTTTTGGCGAGCCATGCCCCCACCAGCTGGTCGAGCACCAGTGTGCGGGCGATGACACCGCTGTGCATGGCGGAATCCTTGTCCGCAAGGGAAAAATCATAGTGGAGTTTGCCAATGATCTCCTCCGCTTTTTTGTCTTGAATCACGCCACGCCCTGCGCTCTCCTTGGCACGGGCATATACCGTTTGCAGCATGGTTTCCGGCACGCCGGAAAGTGTTATTGTTTCAGCCATATCAATGCAACGCTCCCTTTCCATCTCTATAGTTAGAGAATGCTAACCACAACCCATTGAAAAAGCCGCACGAAAGCAGCGGTTCATAGAGTTGTGAATTTCAATTACTTCTATTATACCATATTACCACTGCAATTACAACCATTTTCAACAAGAAATTCACGTGTCCCCCGCTGCAAAACAAACAGCCCGGAATCCTATTGCGGAATTCCGAGCTGTTTTCTTTGAGATACCGTGAAAAAACGCTAATCGTTCAGCAGTCCCACCACGACCTGCCGCTGCGTTCCGTCATCGGTGCAGGTGATGATAGTGATTCTGTCATCGCCGAAATCGTCAAGCACCCAGACGTCATCCGGATCAACGATTTTGCATTCAGTCACAGTGTAATGATACGCCTGCTTTTGCTTGTCATACAGCGTGATCTCCATGCCGATCTCGACGTTTTTCAGGTTGTTGAAATATTCTTTGTACAGTGTGCTACTGTGTCCGGCAATGCAATAATTGCCCTCGCCGAAGTCCCCGCTGTCCTTGAAATGCCCTGTCGCTTTGGAAAGCGTTTCGTTATCAGTGCCCTCTAAAATAGGGGCTTTGATGTCTAGATCTGCAATTTCCACAACAGGATTATTATCGAGCAATATCTTCTTTTGGTAAAGTCGATAACACTTTCGGACACCGAAAAATCCAAGGATGCTGACACCAATCAGAACTGCAATGAGTCCTGAGAGAAACATCGCCCACTGCTTTTTGGTCTTACGCATCTTCTTTACGCTTGAGGACACCCGACGCCTTTACTGCACCGAATCCGAAACCTATGAACAGTACCGCACCCACGCACAGGAGCCAGTTTGTCATGGAGTTGTTTCCGGTCTGAGGCAGGTTAACTTCTGCGTTGGAGGAATCCGTACCAGTACCGGTTTTCGGGTCAACGGTGTAAACGTCCAGTACATTGCCGTTTTCGTCGGTCAGCGTAATCTCGCAAGCATTCTCCGAGCGTGCGGTGATTTCTGCATTTGCCGGCGTGACACCGGTTTTCTTCTGGTAATCGTTGATCGCCCAGCTGCAAAGATCTTCGTCTGCAATGTTGGTCACGCTCGTGGTATCCGATGTTGTGGTCAGCGTGGTTTCTGCGGTTTCGGATTCGGCGGTGTGTGTCGTCGGTGTTGTGGAGGTTTCTGTGTTGGATTCTGTTATGGAAGAAGTGGGATTTGTGGTTGCGGAAAATGTTTCGCTGGTGGCAGTCGTTGCCTTGGTCGTGGAAGTCGTTCCGCTGGTTGTCATCGTTGCTTTGGTCGTGGAAGTTGTTCCGCTGGTGGTTGTTGTTGCCTTGGTTGTGGAAGTTGTTCCGCTGGTTGTCGTCGTTGCCTTGGTCGTGGAAGTTGTTCCGCTGGTGGCTGTTGTTGCCTTGGTCGCGGAGGTTGTTCCGCTGGTGGCAGTCGTTGCCTTGGTTGCGGAGGTTGTTCCGCAGGTTGTAGTCGTTGCCTTGGTTGTGGAAGTCGTTCCGCTGGTGGCTGTTGTTGCCTTGTTTGTGGAAGTTGTTCCGCTGGTGGCTGTTGTTGCCTTGGTTGTGGAAGTTATTCCGCTGGTGGTAGTCGTTTCCTTGGTCGTTGCAGTTGTTCCGCTGGTTGTCGTCGTTGCCTTGGTTGCAGAAGTCGTTCCGCTGGTTGTCGTCGTTGTCTTGGTTGCGGAGGTTGTTCCGCTGGTGGCTGTTGTTGCCTTGGTTGCGGAAGTCGTTTCGCTGGTGGTCGTCGTTGCCTTGGTCGTTGCAGTTGTTTCGTTTGCAGTAGTCGTCGTTGTTGTCGTGGTGGTAGTAGTTGTTGTGGTAGTTGTGGTCTGTGCATTTACGACAACCGTGCCGGTCACAACGTTGTAATTGTCGCTGTCCTCCGGGGTAAACTCCCACATCAGGTTGTTTTCACCGGCAGCCAGTGCTTTGATCTCGCTAATAATTTTTGCCAGACCCTTGGTACTGTTTCCGCTGAGAATCAGCTTCAGTTCACTCACAAGGTCGCCCTCGGTGTGGATATCGCCGTCCACGGTCACTTCAACCGCCGGGTTCGCCTTGGCAATGCAGAAGGTCAGTTCCATTCCCTTGGTTGCGCCGTTTTTCGCTGTCAGCAGCAGCTTCGTCTGTACCTTTTCGGCAGCCTTTTCCGGTGTGCCGGAAAGCACGCCATCTTCTGTCAGCGTCAAGCCCTCCGGCAGAGTGCCGTCCTCGTCCAATGCAAACTGAATGCTGCCTAGAACATCAAGGTTTTCCACAAACAGAGTCAGATCCAGCGGTGCGATTTCCTGCTGATAAGTCAGTTTCATGGTGTCGCTCACACCCTCAGAGAGCACGATCTCCACCGGCACTTTTTTGACGGTGATCGCAGTGTCACCAGTCAGCGTATCGCTTTCGGCAAGCTGTTCCCCACCCTTGAAATACTGGTAGACGTACGCCTTATCCGGAGATTTCTCCAGCTTGTCGCCGGAATTGTGGTAGGAAGTCTTCGTTTTCGCATCCTCGCCGAAGCTCTCGTCATAGGTCAGTTCCAGACGGCAAACCTGCTTGGAATCGGCATTCAGTGTGGGGTATTTTTCGGTAGAAAGATTCTGGTAGAAAGCGATATTGGACTGGTCGCCATTCAGCAGGTGACAGACTTCGCCGCTTTGGAACCGTTCGGTGGTTTTGGCAGTCGTGCCGTCCAAATCATCAGTTTCACTGTCAGCGAGGTAATAGCAGTTTGCAATCGTTTCCTGATTTCCGCCAGTTATCCCGCCAACTTCGCTTGTGCCCACAATGGTTCCGATGCTGTAGCAGTTTGCAATTGTCCTATAATTACAGCCAGCTATCCCGCCAATATAGGCGTTACCCTTTACCGTGCCGGCATCATAACAGTTTTGGATAGTTCCGATATTTTCTCCGCAGATACCGGAAACATTCTTGTCCCCGCTGAAATAGGAATTTTCCAGACCGACATTCCGGATTTCGCTGCCTTTAGCCACACCGAAAATGCCAATATATGACGCCGTGCTGTCATTCAAATAAAGCCCCCGAATAACGTGTCCCTGTCCGTCAAATATCCCGCTGTAAATCTTAGAACTGTCACGGCCAATTGGTGTCCATGTTCTCCAATCATTTTCGCTCGTGCCGGCATAGCTTGCAAGATCCCCCTCGTTTACGGTGATATCCGCAGTGAGGACAGCGTTTGAATTGCAAAAATTTTTATTATCCTTGTTCACCTGCTCCGCAAACCAATAGAGATTTCCGGCATTAGAGATTTCGTATGCAACATTACTATAACTATATATTGCAGGCTGGTAATGCGCAGAATCGTTTTTACAAAAACCGTTTTCGTCCCAAGCATGACTTTCAGCCGTCTTGCGTTTATCATTGGTATAGTACACAATGCCGGTGCAGGTCGTTCCGTTGTAAACCACCCCGTGAGTGCTGTCCAGAACCGGTGCTTTGTCCTTGCCGATGATCTGGTAGAAGTGTACCGTGTCGCCCTCGGACTTGCTGCCGTTCAGCAGGTAAGCGACTTCACCGCTCTTGAACTGTTCTGCGGTTTTGCCGCCATTTTCATCTTCTGTGTCTGCGAGGTAGTAGCAATTTGTGATTGGGCCAATATTGTATCCACATATACCGCTTATATCAGCACCTGAGCTAGCAGTAACAGTTCCTGTGTTATAGCAATTTGAAATTGATGCAATACAGGAACCACACACACCACCCACAGAAGCTCTTGAGCCGGTAGCGGTAACAGTTCCTGTGTTATAACAGTTTGCGATTGTGCCACTATTTTGTCCACATATACCGCCTATAGCAGCAGATGACTCAATAGCGGTAAGATTCCCTGCATTATAACAGTTTGTGATTGTGCGGTCATTGCTTCCACACACACCGCCCACAAAATTATTTCCTTTGAAATAGGAATCAACAACGCCAACATTTTTTATGTTGCCACATGAACGTCCAAACAAACCAACATACTCAGCGTCTTCATCATTAAAGTACAATCCGCTGACTGTGTGATCTTGTCCGTCGAACGTGCCAGAATATATGTTGCTAACATTTCCTATGTTGCTAACATTTCCAATGGGTGTCCAATCTCTCCAGCCTTCTGCCTTGTTGCCGTCACAGCCGGAAACATCGCCCTCATTGACGGAGATATCCGCTGTGAGGACAGCGTTCAGACTGTATTCACCGTTGTTCACCTTGTCTGCAAACCAGTACAGCTGACCGGCGTTGGAGATCTCGTATGTGCCGTCGCCATCGCTATCCTCTGCCGGCTGATAGTGGGTGGTGTCGTTCTGGCAGAAACCGTTGGCATCAAAGTCGTGCTGCATAATCGTCACCGAATCCGCCCGGTCTTCAAAATCATCCTTTGTCAGTACCGTACCGCAGACAACAGTAATCGCCAGTGAATCAGAGCAGTCCTCAAACACACCGCCTCCGATGCTGGTCACGCTGTTCGGAATCGTCATACGCTCTAAGCTCGTGCAGCCGGCAAACACACCATGTCCGATTCTGGTAACACGATCTGGAATTGTCACATGTTTCAAGCCAGTACATTGATAAAAAGAATAGCTATCGATATTTGTCACACTGCTCGGAATCGTAATACTCTCTAAACTGCTGCACTCCCGAAATGTTCCATTTCTGATATCTGTAATACCTTCCGGAATTTCAACGCTGGCTAAACTGCTGCACCATATAAATGCATCTTCCCCGATATCCGTAACACTCTCCGGAATTGTGATGCTTGTTAAGGCCGTACACATCTGAAATGCGGAAGTTCCGATACTTTTTACACTGTTTGGGATTGTCACACGCTCCAAATTCGTGCAGCTTTGAAAGGCAGAAGTTCCTATGGTATCGACACTTTCCGGAATTGTAACGCCGGGCAAACTGCTGCAGCAGGCAAATGAAAAACTGCCGATTTCAGTGACACTATCAGGAATCATGACATCGACTAATCCGCTGCATCCCCAACACATATTCTTTCCGATTCTGGTAACGCCGTCTTCGATCACCAGACTTGTAATATTGGCATCCCCGTATACAGGACTTTTATCATTATAAGCGTAATCTCTCATTGCGCCTGTACCGCTGATGGTCAGTGCTCCGTTGTCATACAGTGTCCAAACCAGACCGTCATCTTCTGTTTTTGTCCACGTCACTGAACCCGTATTCCCTGCATCCGCATTCTCCGCATTCGCAGCAATCTCCCACCGGATATTTTGCAGCGTTCCGCTCGGGAAATACAGCAGCGTTCCCGCTGCCATGACCGCTGCCGACAAAAGGGCAGCCAGCCGTTTCCACTGTTTCTTCACAATATGCCTCCTTTTTGTTTGAGGTGTGTCACACACCTGCGATATCTCTATTATATCACACCCGTCCGTTTGGTGTCAAGAAAAAATCAAATATTCAGCAGAGATTATACAACAAATCATAACATTTCAGTGCTATCGATGAATGCGCTATTCCTTTGATTTGCGGGAGTAAAAAACCATCCTAAGATTCTAGCGTATTCGACCCATCCTACATATTAGCGATTGCTTAAACAATTTTAAAATTATGTCTTGATTCCAATATTCTAAGTAACTGTAAGTTTCTCGATTTTTGTCATAATTTCACCTTTAAAATCGAATGAAATTCTTGACAAAATCATTTTTTTGAATATAATGTAAATAGTAGCAAATAAAAAGAGAATGACTTTTTTATTTTCACTGCAACATTTTAAATCTGGAGGGAACTTGTTTATGATATCAGCTGAAAAAATTGTCTATACTACACAAAAGGATTTTCCGCTATCAACAATTCGAGAAATGTTTGATGATGGAGACATTATTACAAATCCAGACTATCAAAGAGATTTCGTGTATTCACCCAAACAGTCTTCAAAACTCATCGAATCAATTCTAATTGGTATCCCTATACCAACCATTTATCTTTGTCAGGAAAATGATGAAACATGGAGTGTAATTGATGGACAACAACGAATCACCTCATTTGTACATTATTTAGAGAACAAATTTCCGCTTTCAGGTCTTAGCGAATTGAAAGAACTGAACGGGCTATATTTTAAAGATATGGAGAAGAGCATTCAAAAAAAGCTGAAGTCTTCATCGTTAAGTGCCATCTGTATCTTAAAAGAGTCCCAAGAATTAAAATACGAGATTTTTGCTCGTTTAAATCAAGGCTCGGTATCTTTAAAGCCACAAGAACTCCGCAATTGTATTTATCGTGGCAGCTATAATGATATGATTGAAGAATTGGCAGCTAATAAGCATCTCCCGACTCTGTTTCATGATGAAAACAAAAGAAAACAATATCAAGAAAGAATCCTGCGTTTTTTTGCACTTCGTAACTTTTCTGAGTATAAAACAAATTTCATGCAAACAATGAATAACCATATGTACGCCCACCAAAATGCTGATGATACAGAAATCACTTATTGCAAGAACCTATTTAATAGAACAATTGATATTATAAAGCAAATTCTCGGAAACACTGCTTTTTCAGCAGTGAATAGAGACAACGAGAAATTTATGACAAAATTCAGTGGCTCGGTCTATGACTCTATCATCATTCCATTTTCTTTTTTTAGCAGTCACGATCTTATGGCTCATGCTGATGAAATACGAGAAGCCATTGAGAATTTGCGATTGCATAATACACAGTATCTCGATGACACATATGTTGCTTCACAAACTAGAAAAAGAGTGCTTGGAAGAATTTTAGCTGTCTACAATCTCCTTATAAACATTACAGGCAGCTATGGCAACGATGACAGTAAGCGCACATTTTCTGAAAGCATAAAAAAAGAACTCTTTTATCCTGGCTATATTTGCCCATGGTGCAATAACGAAATCCTGAGCATTGATGATGCAGAAGTTGACCATATTACTGCATTCTCACAAGGTGGCAAAACAACAATTGAAAACGCTCAACTATTACACAGACATTGCAACCGAGAAAAAAGCAATACAGCTAATCATGAAAGTTCCGAGAAGAAAACCTAATATTCAAAACAAATCACAATTGTCAGAACCTCAAGCTGGTTTTGTAGATGGACAGCAAAAACGAGGAACAGGCGGTTAATGCCTGCTCCTCGTGCCGGGGGTGCGGAATATGAAGCTCATTGTTTGTGTGCTGAAGAAATATCAAAGGTCCAAAATGAAAGCGGGGCGAATAGTACGCGACCCCCTCTTTAGTGTATGAACGAATGCGCATATATCACCAATTATGTCTCTATCATTATCATATACTACATCAATACAGTCGCTATTATATTGAGAACGAAGAGACCAATTTCCAGAACAATTTCTTTCATTTGACGTCATCCAATTTTCGACTTCCTCTTTGCTCAAGAGAAAAATATCCGTTTTCTTCCCGTCTATGATGGTGTTGATGATGCGCTTTCTCTCTTCTGCACGAAACGCCTGCTGAAAAAATTCCCTGTTTAGGTATGCTCTGATGTCACTGTCAGGCCAGTCACGGTTCTTGGAATCAAATTCCCTTTGGAAAAGGCTGTCTTTGCTGATGACAACCGAGCCAAGCTTGCTCTCTTTCAGGACGATCCACTGGATGGGCGTTCCGTCCCAGGTACCGAGCGTAACAATACGTTTTGACATAATCGACTCCTTTCTCACTCTCCCAGATGCACACGAACCACACCCGCAGGATCTGCGGAGGGTTCTCCCTCGGAAATACAATATTCCATGTCCTCCGGCGCATCCTCCACGCAGCGAATGAAAACATCTGCGTTATCGCTGGTATATGGCAGCCGGCAGCGCTTGTTGTAAATGCCGGTTTCGTCGATAGACATCTTGGCTGCGTTCGGCAGAGAGGTATAGTAAATTTCGAAATCCTCTACGCTTGCATCGGTCAGGCACACCCACTGTCCATAGGCAACCAGTGTTCTGTCCAGCACCATCTTGAATTTTCCACGCTTCTCGATGCCGATGTTAAAGCGGAACTTGGTCTGTTCGTCCGCTTTGATCTCCGAGATCACCTTAATCTTACCGCCCTCACGTCCGGTAATCAGACCATAGGCAACGCCGGTTTTTCCGGTGGGCGCAGTGATGTCGTTTTCATCGACTCTGATGCCTTTTTCCCGCTGAATGGCAATGGCTTCCTTTGTGCCGAGGGGCGGGAACAGGTAGAAGTGGCTTCCGCCGGATACCTCCCGAAAGCTGTCGTTGTTCTCCTTGATGTACTTGTCAAACAGCTTTCGGAGAATCGGCGATTTGCTGGAGTTTCCCGCCAGAAAGATCTGAATCTCATTGACGCCGCTTTGCTGCAGCGATTCGTTGCGGAACGCCTTGCAGATAGAGGTGAAAAAGTTCGACACGCCACGTTCGATGCGTTTTTCCAGCACTTCCACCAGGTTCAGCTGAATGTTTCTGTCCTTGTTTTCGACATAGAGCTTGAAGTTGGATTTCCGCTTTCCCTCCTTGTCAAAGAGATCTACTGTGATCGTGCCGTCATTGATGGGGAATGTGCAGATCTCGTCGTTTCTGAAGATATAGCCATTATAGGAAACGGTTTCCGCATCCTTTGCTGCATTTGATTTCGGAGCAGCGGGGGCGTTTGCGGGCGCAGCAGTCTTGCTGTCAATTCCGATAATCCCCTCCCAGAAAGGGCGAAGCACTTCCATCAGCTGCTTGGTGTTCCGCTTTGCCTCCTGGGAATCGGAGATCAGCATCTCGCTGCCCGGAAAAGCGTCGCATTCCTGCGGTTTTGAAAATGAAAATCCCACCGCATCCCCGCTGCTGCCTTTCTTGTCGCCGCCGAGAAGATCGGCGTTTGCACGAAATACTTCAAACGCAAGCAGTTCCAGCAGATTTTCGCCGCCGAGATATCTGTCGCCCTCAGAGCCAAAGTGATTGATGACGTAGTCATAGCGCCGTTCTTCACGTTTGCTGTCGTCTGCGCATCTCCACAAGCCGAAATCAAAGTCCGTTGTGCCGCCGCCAAAATCGAAGATGGCGTAAAAAACATTTTCGCCCTCATCCGGCTCAAATCCGTATCCCTGCAATGCTGTAATGGCATACGCAGCCGGTTCGCTCACGCCCTGTCTTACTCTGAATTTTGCCATGATCTCTGCATTTTTCAGAATAGAATCCGGCAGCGATTTTTTCAAACCGATCTCGAAGCTCTTCTGGATTTTTTCCTTTACGGTCTTTTCATAGGTGGTCGGGAACGAGAGAACATAATCCAGATAAATGCCGTTCCGCATATTGTTGATGTACAGACCAAGGTAGTACGCATATAATTCCAAAGGATTGAATGCGCTTTCTTCCAGAGAAGTGAACGGTGACAGCACACGCTCCACGCCTTTTTGGTCGATGATCTTTACACTGCGGTTTTTGTTTCCGCACCACTGCTTGATGTCATAAAAGAACGAATAGAAATTGTCGCTGATCGTGCAGGATTTCAGGTCGTAGTTTGCGGTGTGGGAAACACGGAGATCATCGATGGAGGTTTCCGGTCTGCCGTTTCTGGTGCCGTAGCTCTTGAGAAACTTTTCGAGATCAATGAACTCCATGATCGTCGGATTCTCATAGTGCTGCGCCTCTGCCTTTTTGCTCAGCTGACCGGTGCCCACACGGAGAAGCGTCGTCTTCGCACGGCCGTCCCGTTTGGAAACAATGGTGCTTTTGGTACCAAAGTCAATGCCGATAAGCCCGTCTTCGTGGATGTCGGCAGCCGGATTCCGTGCGATCAGCGGCTTTTTCAGAGAAACAAGCACCTGTCCGTCTTCCGCTTTCGGCGCTTCGTCCGACCAGAGTTCCCAATGGCCGGAGTTGACATCCTCCAGGCACTTTTTATCGTAGACCTCCAGATCTGCACGCACTTTGTCGCATGCAAGAAGCCCCGCCGTGTACGTATCGATGAGTTCCGGCGACAGTGTGAAATTGCTTGCAAGTCTTTTGGAAACTTCTATTTCGATCTGTGTCCGGTTCAATCCGAGGATGGTCTGAAGCCGGTCTATCTCTTTCTCTGAGAGACACTTGGATTTGTCTTCGGTTTCCAGAATGCTCCGATCTTTCCGATTTTTCAGAAATGCGATGGCTTTTTGAAAAATCTCATCATCGAAGATCTGATATTCCTGAGAGAGAACTGCTTCTCGAAATTTCTTGGAACTAATACAAACAGCACCAATCTTTACAGAATCTGTATCATTCCAATCAACAACTTCATGATTTTCAATACCATAAGAACCGCCTTGAAAACCTATATAATGACCATTATGATAACTAGTCGAAGCATTAATGCCCTTTCTGATTTCCTCTGGAATATCTTTTCCGAATAGGAATTTAGTTTGTTTTTCAGACAACGCCATAGTGAGCAAACCAAAATAGGAATTGTTGATGCTTGCATATTTGTTTTGAACAGGTATTGCAATTTGCGCTTTTCCATTCCAATAGCCAATTTCATTGTTGACTTTAAATTTAATCCACAGCTTTTCGAAATAGCTTTTTTCCATTTCAGCATATCTCTTACTCAGCATCTCCCGCAGTGTTTTGTAAAGCTCCGCATGGAGCACATTTTTCAAGACATCGTCCCGCAAAACGACCTTGTCCACCTGTCTGGTGGTTTCTACTTCTGCCACGGTTCTATTCCCCCTTGTCGTAAATTTTCAGTCTTTCGCACATTTCGTCAATAAACGGCGTCGTCTCCAAAATTTTTCGTTCCGCTTCGGCGGGTGCGGTTTCCGCATGCCGGTATTTCGCCGTGAGATTCACAATTCCAGTTGTTTCCGCCTTTCGGAATGCGCCTGCTTTGGCAATGCACACACCGTTTTCATTGGAAATCTGTGTGGGCTTTGTAATGGGCAGCAGATGCACGGCATCCTGTATCGTGTATCTGTTCCATACGCCGGATTCGTCCGCACATTCCCGATGCAGCAGCTCCTCCGAAATCGTTGGAGCGTCGTCGTATACCAGACAAAAATCGGTTTGGCTGGTCTTTAGGAAACCGGCGTAATCCTGCCACTTTTCCCAAAAGTCCTCCGTATAGCCGGTAAAGCAGTTCCCGCCGAATTTCATGACTTCAAACCGGTTGTCTTTGCTGAGCACGGCGGCAATTTTGTTTTTTTCGATCCAGAAGAGACAATGACATATTTTCATTCTTTATTCCCCAATACTGAAAGTTTCATTGACTTTTTCATTCATTTGATAGAGGTTCTTGCCGATGTCGCTGTCGCTGATGCCCGGAGTGATCTCCCGCATCGCATTCGACAGAGCGTCTTTCACATTCTTAAATGTTTCGAGATTGACGGAGCACCCGTGGAGATAGTCCGAAAATTCTTTCATTCCCATGCCGTTTGCCTGCAGGTACTTGTTGTACACCACAAAGTCAGACGGAGAGAGAATGTCCTTGATCTTGGCAAGATCGGAGAGAATTTCCGCAGTGATCCCAACAAGTTCCGGACTTTTCAATCCGTCTGTGTCAAAACCAAGCTTTTCATTGCAGGCTTTCGCATAGAGATAAGCGCCCGTTGCACGATAGGCGGATTTTTCATCCGGCGACATCTTGTCAAGCTTTTCTTTGTCCTCGTTGGAAATCTTGATGTCCTGCTGCAAGTGCTTGATATATTCCTCGGTGGAATCAAAGTCCTCCGGTTTGGATTCCTTATCCTTTTCCGCCTTGAATGCAAGCTCCTCCGGCTCATCCCTTTCTTTTTCCTTCACCCCGAGCGATTCGGCAATTTTGCACACAACCCCGACGACCAGCAGGATCGCAGCCGCAACATTCGGGCCGGGAAGTGCAAGCCCGATCTTTCCGATAAATGAAGAGATCGCTCCGCCGAGAAATGTTCCGCCAAGTGCGCCGCCGATTCCCCTGCAAATACTGCTGACACAGCTGCAAACGCTATGAAACGCACCGCTAAGTGCACCGCAAACAGAACTAAAAATACCCATGATTATCAAACTCCTTTTTTTATTTTTGTAATGCGGGAATCGGAATCCCGTTTCTTAGAGCTTGTGTTCGTAGGAAATATATGCGGATTTTCGAGCAATTCGGAATTCATTTTCCGAATCCAGGCAAACTGTTCCTCTGTCGGCTCCGTATCAAACAGCTCCAGCCCCTTGTACAAGCCTCTTTTGTAATTGATCCGATAATATGCGAGAACGCTGTTTCGCACTTCGGCATTTGTCGGTGCCTGTTCAGAAGTGTCCGTTTCCCGATCGATCTTGATCTGGATTGCCTTATCTGTACCAGTTGTAAAATAAACCGCACGACCAGCGGGGAGATTGGACAAGAACTCCTTTTGTTCATCTTTCAGCATGATCGTATTCCCGATGGCCTCCTTATCGTCCGCTGCAAAGATACGGTGAATGATCTTGGTGTTGGTGTTCTTCAGAACATCCGGTGTCAGTTTGTTCGGAATCTGGTCGGCGATAATCAGACACTCCCCGTATTTGCGAATTTCCGCAAGCATGTCCGAGAACATTTCAACGCTCTGCTTTTTCGAAGGGCTGTCACCAGACTGATACTTGCTTAGCAATCGATGCGCTTCTTCTACCAATGTAATATGCTGAAATTTTCCGTCCATCTGATATTTTTCACGAATTGCTTCGGAAAGATTGATTAGGATGAAGCCCATGATGAGAGATTTTTCTGCGCTGCTCCGGATGTTTTCCAGTTCGAATACCACCTTGTGCTCCAGCAGATCGATAAAATCAACAGAGGAACTGGTATTCAGCAAAAATTCTTTTCCGCCGCTTGTCAAGCCTGATGGGATTCGGGTTCTTTATGATGACACGAAAACAAATCTGGATTCCCTGCGGGATTCTGGCAGTGGTCTGGATTTGTCACGTCTGGTTTTTCTTGTTTCGGGTAAAGACGCTGGAGCGTCCGGCGGAGTTGGAAAAATCGTAGGGATATGATTGCGGAACCGATCGGCTTCAAGCATGAGCAGCGGGAAAAGAAAGTGTCTGTCAAGAAATTGCAGAAAGCATCTCAATTGAGATGCTTTTTTCATGTTTCGGCTACTTTTCCGCTTTTTCGAAAGTAAATGTGATTTGCTGCACCAAAATATGCAAAAAGTGTTGATAAAGACGGGCGGAATAGGTATAATTATATCAAACAAGAAAACACGAATTTTGTCGAAAAGAAACCGCTGCTTTGTCAATGGAATTGCTCATCAGATTTGTGCAGTTGAATTGGCGGATTATTCTTGAAGGAGGATACCATCATGGTGAAAGAAAAAGTAATGTCAGAATTGAAACAGAGAATAGCCGAAGCAGGCTTGGATGATTTCATCAGTGTCAATGAAGATGTTAATAAAATGGGGACATTTATGGTGTACAGGGATCACCAATCTAAAGTGGAAATGTTTGCGGTTGATGGAGAGCCACTGTTCCCATTCGACGCAATTACCAATATTCTGTATGATGACAGAATAGAAAGCATGCATTATTGTACAGAAGAGACTGCGTTTAGAATTCTATTTGAATTATATAATGATTATTTGTTTATCTATGAAATAGGAGATCAGGGAGATGCGTGGTTGCTGCGAAATGATAGAAATGAATGGTTTACAGATGGCAAAAAGGGAACAGATGAATTGAAATCCTATAATGATAAATTTCAGAAAAGAATTTTTATCAAGAATTTGATATGGTCGATCATACCGGACATTAATCGTTTTGATGATGATTTTGTAGCATCAGAAGACCTTAAAACAATTGAAGAAACGATTTGGTCGTACATATATGAAACGCCACAAGATACTGAGATGCTTCTATTTTTTGCACATCATGTTTTGTCTTGTAAAATGTATGATGACGATAATAAAATTACGATTGATGTTCCTAAAATATTGCAGTATATTCAGGATAAAGATTTAAAGGATGCTTTCATGATGTATATAAGAAGAGAGTGGCTTGACGAAAATGGGGAGATCTATATTCCAGATGACTTTTTAGAAGAAGTAACGCTGACTATGAAATACCTAAAATAAATCCTACAGAGTTCAACTTTAGAAAGCCTCTTTTCCCATATTGAAATTTGGTGGAAATTGTGGTATAATGGAAAAAACAAATGAGAAGCTGGTGATTTTCATGAGTACGATAAAGGAAACTTTGCATGAAAAAAGAAAACAACAGAAGACCATATCAAACAGCTCCAGCAGGAGGGAAAAAAAGGTGTCCGCTATACGGCTATGATGCCGGATGTTCCGTTTCTGGTATTCGGGCTGTTCAGTGATATTGGTTGACTCATACACCTGATAGCAGGCATCCTTTATTTTTGCAGAAATGGATTTCACCATGTGTTAGATGGCATTGCCCTCATTGCAGTGGCTGCCGTCGTGTTTGGTGTTGCTTATCCCATTTATCTGAACAAAATCCATGAAAAGGAAATTGCCACAAGATATCAAAAGAACCTTAGCTTTGGCGTGACGGTTTATGCCGGACTGGCAGGGGCTGTGATCGGAATCCTTCAAATCGTGCTGTATGCAGGCGCTTCATCCGAACTCATTTGGCTCGTAATCGGCGGCTTTTTAAACTTTTCTTCGGGATTGCCCATTTATCTCTCCTTTCAAAAAGGGATTTTTTACGGTGTAAAATAACTTTCGTAGGTTGAACGACAAAGGACAAAAAAGGAATAAAACAGCAGAGAGCAGCGACAGAAATGTTGCTGCTTTTCTTGGAAAGGAAACCCCAATGAGGAAAACAGCATACCAGATGCGGGAACTGGCAGCATGTGCGCTCCATGGCAAAGTCCCGTCGCAGGAACTTCTGGCGCAGGTCGATCCGGAAAAGCTCTATATCATGTGCCAGTTCCACTGTCTGACGGCGATGGTTGCGGTAGCGCTGCGGTCGGCGGGAATCCGCTCGCCCCGATGGGAGGAGGAACACGTAAAAGCCGTCCGCAAGAGCATCCTGCTGGCAGCAGAGCGCCGAAAACTCTGCGAATTTCTGGAACAAAACGGGATCTGGTATCTGCCGCTGAAAGGCATCGTGCTGGAACCGATGTACCCTGAAATCGGCATGCGCCAGATGGCGGACAACGACATTCTCTACGACAAAACCGCACGGGACAAGGTGCGAACGTTTCTGACGGCAAACGGCTATCAGGCAATCAGCTTCGGGAAATCGCACCACGATGTGTACCAGAAACCGCCGGTGTATCACTTCGAGATGCATGTCAGCCTCTATCCGGCTGGACGGGAAAAACGGATCGAGGCGTATTATGCAAATCCGGAACGCCTGCTGAGAAAAGACACAGACCATCGCTTCGGCTGCCATATGACGGCGGAGGACTTCTACCTCTATATGATCGCACACACCCACAAGCACGCCACTGGCTGCGGAACCGGACTGCGTGCCCTGCTGGACATCTATGTCTATTATGTCTATTTGCAGCAGAAAAGTGAAGTGCTGGACTGGGCATATCTCACAGCAGAACTGCGTCAGCTTGGATTGTCAGAATTTGAACAGCAGATGCGGCAGCTGAGTCTTCGGGTGTTTTCCGCAGTGGAACTGCCGGCGCTGTCTGCGGATGAGCGGAAACAGCTGGAGTCCTGCCTGATCTCCGGCGCTTACGGAACGGTGCAGCAAGGCATTCAGCGGCAGATGCAGGCATACTGTGCCGGGGAGACCGGCGGTACGAAATGGCACTATCTGGTGCAGCGAGTGTTTCCGCCGAGGGCAGTGTGTCAGGCACGGTTCCCGGCGCTGAAACGGTATCCATTTCTGCTGCCGGTGTGCTGGGTGATACGGCTTGTGCAGGCTGTTATTACGCAGAGAAAGCACCTGCTTCTGGAACTGCGGTGTTTCAAGGAACTGCGCAATGACTAGGACGAGCGTTGCGGAAAGCACGCCTGCCGGCGATACTTCCGTCTTCCTGTGAAAAAATTTACGAACTGATTTCTCATTTTTATTTTTAGTTTGTGCAATCCCACAAAATTCAAAAAAAAGCGTTTTCCCCTTGACAAATGCAGTCAGAAGTTGTATACTAACAAGAGAGTTAGAATATTCTAACTTTTCCGTTTTTCAATAGATTTGCTTTTTCTAACAAATTTTTGCCCGTTTGTGCGTTTGCACGAACCGGCAGGCGCATTCAGAAAAAGGAGGAGAATTGGTATGATGCCGCTGATGTTTGCAAGCCCTGGTGACGAAGTTATCATCAAAAAAGTTGGCGGAAGTGCGGAAACCAAAAAGCACCTGGAGGATTTGGGTTTTGTGGTTGGCGGAACACTGACGGTAGTGAATTCCGGCAGCGGAAACCTTATCGTCAAGGTCAAAGAGACCCGTATTGCCATTACCAAAGAAATGGCTGCAAAAATTATGATATAAGAGGAGGAATTCAACATGGCTACATTAAAAGACGCCAAAATCGGACAGACCGTCCGGGTAAAGAAGCTGACCGGTGAGGGGGCTGTCAAGCGCCGGATCATGGACATGGGCATCACAAAGGGTGTGGAAGTCTATATCCGTAAAGTCGCTCCCCTGGGCGACCCGATCGAAGTTACCGTCAGAGGCTACGAGCTGTCCCTGCGGAAAGCAGATGCTGAGCTGATCGAAGTAGAATAAGAACCCGTCTTCACAAGCGTATACACGTGCCTTTTCGGCAAATTTT
>NZ_FR898058.1:0-927 GCF_000437175.1 Ruminococcus sp. CAG:330
AGACGTAGATAGACGCCTATGAACACGAGCTCTAAAATTTATCGGCGGGAAACGGCACCGATTCCACAGCACAGGAGAAAAACTGCCAGATCTGCCGCAACCACCGTTGCCCCCACTGGCGTGGATGCCAGAATGGAGATGAGAATACCGCCCACGGCGCAGACCACGGAGATCACCGCTGCACTGAGAATCACCCCACGGAAGCTGCGGAAAATGCGCATGGCAGAGAGCGCCGGAAAGACGATCAGCGCAGAGGTCAGCAGAGAGCCGACCAGATTCATAGCGAGCACAATAATCACCGCCGTGATCACGGCAATCAAGAAGTTATACGCACCGGCACGGATGCCCGTTGCACTGGCGAAGGTTTCGTCGAACGTCACGGCGAAAATCTTGTGGTAGCACAGGAAAAATACCGCCATGACGATGACGGACATACCCACGCAAATCCAGACATCCAGTTTGGAAAGCGTCAGGATGGAGGACGAGCCGAACAGCGTGCTGCACACGTCCCCCGACACATTGGCGGACTGGGAGAACAGGTTTTGAATCAGATAGCCCAGTGCCAGCGCACTCACAGACAGCATGGCAATCGCTGCATCGCCCTTGATCTTGGCATTCTGGTTGGCGCACAGCAGCAGCACAGCACACAGCACCGTCACCGGCATTACCAGAATCATGTTATTTTGCAAATGCAAAACCGTGGCAATTGCCAGCGCACCAAACGCCACGTGGGAAAGCCCGTCCCCGATGACGGAGAAGCGTTTCAGCACCAGCGTCACGCCCAGCAGCGAGGAGCAGAGCGCAATCAGCACGCCGGCGATCAATGCATACCGGACAAAAGAAAACGACAGATAACCGGACAGCTGTTCAAAGATTCCCATGGATATTCTCCCCTTTCTCCCCCAGAAAAGCCTGCGCAATGCCGCT
>NZ_FR898058.1:1000-2819 GCF_000437175.1 Ruminococcus sp. CAG:330
GGATGTGGGAGGCATACTGCAACGCTGCCTCCAGATCATGGGATACCATCAGAATGGTGATGCCATCCTCCCGATTCAGCCGCGCGATCAGCTCGTACATCTCCGCCTGCGCTTTGGGGTCTAAGCCAGTCACCGGTTCATCCAGCAGCAGCATCTTCTGGGTGGCACAGAGGGCACGTGCCAGAAGGACACGCTGCTGCTGTCCGCCGGACAGCTCCCGATAGCACCGCTTGGCGAGATGGGTGATGTCCAGGCGCTCCATGTTTTTCTGCGCCAGCTGTTTTTCCGCCCGATTGTAAAACGACCGAAATCCGCAGCGGTTCAGGCAGCCCGAACGGACGATCTCCTGCACTGATGCCGGAAAGTCCCGCTGCACAGCGGTCTGCTGGGGCAGGTAGCCGATTTCATCCGCCTGAAGTCCATCGCCTGTTTCAATGGTTCCTGCCATGGGAGATTTCAGACGCAGCAGCGCTTTCATAAGCGTGCTCTTTCCGGAGCCGTTCTCCCCCACAATATAGAGGTAATCTCCGGCATTCACGGAGAACGACAGGTGTTCGATCACCGGATTTCCCTCATAGCCCAATGTCAGATCCCGACAAGTCAACTGTGCCATCGTGATACACTCCTTTCAGCGCACTTCGGTCAGTGCCGTGCGCAAAACATCCAGATTTTTCTGCATCTCCGAGAGATACGTTACGCCGTCGTCAATGTCCGTCTGCGTCACAGATTGCAGCGAATTCAGCGTCAGAATCTCGCCGTCCCGATTGCCGGCATTCTCCCAGACGGTCTTTGCCAATGCCTTGCTGCCGTTTTCCACGGTCAGCACACAGGGCAGCCGGAGCGCCTCCACCTTTTCCGAGAGGAATGCAATGGTGGCAAAGCTCGCCTCTGTCTCCGCAGAGCATCCGGCAAAAGCTGCGTAATATTGCAGCCCGTAGTCCTGCGCCAGATACCGGAACGGAAAGCGGTCTGCCACCAGAAAGGTGTCCCGCACTGCCTCCTGTTCCACCATGTCGGTATACTGCGCATCCAGCGCCTGTAACTGCTTCTGATAGGCTGCGGTGTTCGTCCGATAGGTGTCGGCATTCGCCGGATCCGCCTCACACAGCGCATCGGAGATTGCCTGGCAGATCAGCTGCGCCCGCCGCAGAGAGAGCCAGACGTGTTCGTCCAGTTCCTGCGCTTCCTCCTCGTCATGGTGCTCGTCTTCGTCGTGGTGGTGATGCTTTTCCTCCTGCATACTCTCCACGGTAACCTCTTCCTCGGCATCCGCCGCCTCCAGCATGGGCACAGCAATGGCATCGGGATTCTCCGCCATATCTAGCACTTCCGTCACCCAGGAGTCTGACGTTCCGCCCACATAGCAAAAGACATCCGCCTGCGCAATCTTGGCGATATCTTTCACCGAGGGCTGGTAGCTGTGCAGGTCGGTTCCGCCCTTTACCAGCAGCGTTACCTCCACGCCCTCAGCATCGCCAACGATCTGGCGCACCCAGTCGTATTCCGGAAAAATCGTGCAGACCACTTGAATCCGTCCCGTCTTCTGCGGCTGCATCCGGCATCCGGTCAACCCCATCACCAGACAGCACAGGACGGCTAAAACACTTCCCCATCGATGTTTCACGGTACACTCCTCCTCATAGAAAAAGCAAGGACATCTGTCCTCGCTCGCCGCATTTTAAAATGAAAATGATTTTCATATTCACATTATAGCAGGTTTTCCTGCGGCTGTCAAGAGGAAATTTTCAAAAAATCGTAACTATTCAGTCCCCAAAGCAAGCTGTCCATGGAACAGGGAGAGCAAAGCATAGAACGCAGT
>NZ_FR898059.1:0-160 GCF_000437175.1 Ruminococcus sp. CAG:330
GAAAATCCGCATATATTTCCTATGAATACAAGCTCTGAATATTTGGCAGAAAAAGCGGGAGGACATGACAGTGTCCTCCCGTTTTGTGTGTTACCCCAGACTCTCCGCCTGTTCAAAGCTCATCCCCGGATGCAGTGCCATGTTGAGAGCACACGCCAGC
>NZ_FR898059.1:167-9283 GCF_000437175.1 Ruminococcus sp. CAG:330
CAGCAGGTCGCCGGTGTGGTCGATGAGACGATCCACATCCCGTGGCGTGACCATCATGTTCGGCTGTCCCTTGGGCACAGGCCTGCCATAGATGCTCTGTGCTGCCGTGTGGAGGTCTACTACTGTGGGAATGCCCAGCGCAATGACCGGAATGCCCAGCGTGCGTCGGGACAGCTCTCTGCGGTGGTTGGCGACGCCGCTGCCGGGGCTGATGCCGCTGTCACTCATCTGGATGGTTGTCCCAAGGCGGGACAGCTCCGCACAGGCGAGCGCATCCACCGCCACCACTGCCGCCGGTTGTACCTCCCGGCAGACGGCGTGGATGAGTTCGGCGGACTCCATGCCAGTTTGCCCCAGCACACCCCCGGCCAGCACACAGACCGGCCGCAGCTCCGGCAGACAGGAGCGCTCCTCCTCCGTCATCGCCTGCGAAAAATGGCGGGTCGCCAGCACCTTGGCAGCGGTGCGTGGCCCGAGGGCATCCGGCGTAATGGCACGGTTTCCCAGTCCGGCGACAAAGACGCAGCCCTCCGCCGGCAGAAAAGCCCCCAGTTCCTCCGCCAGCTCCTGTGCCATCTGGGCGTAGCTTTCGTGGCTCCGGTTCAGGCTGTCAGTTTCCAGTGTGACGTATCGTCCGGCGGGCTTCCCGATGGGCGCACCGCAGGTGTCGTTTTTGATGCAGATCTCGGTGGTGGAAAAATACGTGCCCCGTGTCTGCTGCGTGATTCCCGGCAGCGCCGGCGCTGCGGCAGTGCACTCCACAGCGAGGTCGGTTCGAATCGATGCCATGAAAATCCCTCCTGATTTTGTGCAATTCGCTGGCTTTGCACGAAAAATTTTTGTCGGCTTTCTCAAAAATATCTATTGCATTTCTGCTTTGCCTGTGTTATAATAATAAATAGTCACGGCATGTTGCCCCATTCGGGCAGATGCCAGCATTTGGTCGTTCCAATGCAATGGGAATTTCCTGCACGAAAAACGGTACCGTGTCAATGCCGTTTTTAGTGTATGACGACAAAAGTCCGGTTATTCACGGGAATTCCGCCCAAAACCATGATTTTAAAAGGAGTAACTATTATGCCGAATATTCGTTCTGCAAAAAAGCGTGTTAAGGTTATTACGACAAAGACTGCTGCAAACAAGGCTCGCAAGTCCAACCTGAAGACTATGATCAAGAAGGCTGACGCTGCATGTGCAGCTGGCGCAGCTGATAAGGAAGTCGCAGTACGTGCTGCCATCAAGCGTGTTGATCAGGCTTGCGCAAAGGGTCTGATGCACAAGAATGCAGCTGCCCGCAAGAAGTCTCAGCTGGCAAAGAAGCTGAACGCTGCTGGCTAAGCAACGCTTTTTCCTGCAAAGAGAAACAGAGAGTGCGTGTTCCAAAGATGGGACACGCTTTTTTGTTTTTCCAGAAACTGTCGGGTATCGGCGGAGCGCAGACGGGCAAACTGGGAGTGTCGGCGGAAACAGGATTTCGCCGTGCTGCCGTTTCCATCGTGGCGCACGAACTGCACCGCACCGGTCGTGTGCGGGAAACGGATGGCCTGTGTGCGGAGAAATGGAGTGACCCATGGCAAAGCAGCAGAATCAGAACTGTCACCGCCAGCAGAACCAGAACCGCCAGCAGCAGCAGGCGCAGCAGAAGCAGCGTCAGCAGCAGGCACAGAACTGCCAGAACCAGAATCAGGGCGATCGGGATGACGATTGCGGCTGTGGCTGCGGCAGATAAAGCATTCATGTAACAGCGAACCCCTGATACCGTGAAAGGTGTCAGGGGTTCTGTCTGTCAATTAGAACTCGTGTTCATAGGCGTCTATCTACGTCTTTTCGGCAAATTTTGTTGCATACTGCGTTAAAAATTCTTGCCATACGAAAGTATGCCCGCAAATTTTTGCCTTGTCTGCAAAAAAATTTGCTCGAAAATCCGCATATATTTCCTATGAATACAAGCTCTTAGTAATTTCCGGAGGTGTCCTCCATCAGCTTAAACTGAATGGTGAACTCCTGAAATGTGCCGTTTTTCTCATAGCGGCGGCAGCGTGCTTCTACGGTGTCATTTGCCTTGCTGTCGGCAATGGCTGCCGAGAGGTCGTCATAGGTCTCGGTTTTCTGTCCGTTGACGGAGAGAATGACGTCGTTGACCTGCAATTCTGTGTTGGCAATGTCGCAGTCCTGGCTAATCTCCTGAATCCAAAGACCGTACAATTCCAGTGGTGTGCGCTTCATGCCGACAGCCTCGGTGAACTGTCCCTGAATGTACTCGTCATAGAGGGAGGTGAACGTGATGCCGATGCGCACACGGTCGGAGACGTAGCCCTGCTGGATCAGCTCCTCCACAATGGGCAGCACCTCGTTGATGGTGATAGCGAAGCCCAGTCCCTCATAGCTGGCGTTGACGTACTTGGAGGAGGTGATGCCGATGACCTGCCCGTACATGTTGACCAGCGCACCGCCGGAGTTGCCGGGGCTGATGGCAGCGTTAGTCTGGATGCAGTCCATGTCAAAACCGGTGGCATCGGAACGGATCTTCCGGTTCAGACCGGACACAATGCCGTTGGTCACCGAGCCGGAGAGTCCGGCGGGATTGCCGATGGCAACCACGGCTTCGCCCAGCTTCACCTCGTCCGAATCGCCGATGACAGCAGCCGGCAGATCAGTCTTGTCCACCTTGATGACGGCGATGTCCGTTTTGTTGTCGCTGCCGACCACAGAGGCAGGGTACTCCTCCTCGTCTGCGGTGATGACGGTGAACGCCTTGCCGTCCGTCAGCACGTGGGCGTTGGTGATGATGTAGCCGTCCTCAGAGAGGATGATGCCCGAACCTGTGCCGTCCAGCAGTGTGCCTTTTTCGTCGGCATAGGTGCGGATCTCCACAATAGAGGGGCGAACGGCTGCTGCCACGCCCTCCACGGTGTAAGAGCCATCCTCTGCAACGCCCTCAGCGTCCGAGGAGAGTTCCGGCTTCTCCTGCTGCTGGATGACCACATTGGGGTGGGATTCGTCGTCCTCCCTGACCTCCGACTGGGAGGTGGTGCTGGCGGGGACTTCCCTGCGGTAGAGCAGCACATCGCTGACAATGCAGTATCCCAGCAGAACCACGATCAGCAGCGCCACAATGCGCAGCCAGAACGCTGCCTTGCGGTCTTTTTTGGCATTCCACTTGGGCTGCGGTTCGTCGGGAATGGGCGGAACCTGCGGCGGTACCTGCCATCCGCCGTTGTACCGTGGGGGCTGGTTCTGATACCAGCTGGGCTGGGAATAGGGGCTGGCGGTGTTCCACACATGGGGCTGGTATGCCTGCGGCGGAACAGCGCCGCCCTGCGGAGGGACTGCCCCTGTCACCGGACGCTGCGCCTGCGGCGGAACAGCGCCGCCCTGGGGAGGAACTGCCCCTGTGAACACCGAACGCTGTGCCTGCGGCGGAACAGCGCTACTCTGCGGAGGAACTGCCCCTGTGAACGGCTGGTATGCCTGCGGCGGAACAGCGCCGCTCTGGGGAGGAACTGCTCCTGTCACCGAACGCTGTGCCTGCGGCGGAACAGCGCTACTCTGCGGAGGAACTGCCCCTGTGAACGGCTGGTATGCCTGCGGCGGAACAGCGCCGCTCTGGGGAGGAACTACCCCTGTGAACGGACGCTGCGTCTGCGGCGGAGTGTGGGAATATGGCGGGACATTGGGCATCGGCGGAACGGGTGCCGGTGCCTTTTCCCATGTGCGCTGCGGTGGGATGGCGGTCGGTGCGGACTCCGGTTCCGGCTTGGCTTCTGCGGGTTTTGCGGACGATGCAGCCTCCGGCGTGGGCTGGGGCGCATCTGCGGCGGCATCCGGCACAGGTTCTGTTGCGGGTGCCGGCGCTGTGCCGTCCACAAGGGGAGTTTGTGCAAAGGGTTTCTCTTGCTCCTGCATTTGGAAATTTCTCCTTTCCAAAAACGGGCAGCATTCTCTGCGGCATACAGGAGAAATGCTGCCCGTTATTTTCGGAAAAAGCGTGGTGCTTTTTCAAGTTGTCATTGCGTTGGCGGCTGAAGTCGGGGCGTTTCCTCGGATTCCTGTTCGGAGTGCGGCGGCTTGATCTGCGGCAGACGCACTTCAAATTCCGTGTAGACATGCTCCTCGCTGCGGACGCTGATCTGTGCGTGGTGCAGGTGGATGATCTGTTTGGTGATATCCAGTCCCAGCCCCAGTCCGGTCTTGTCCTGACTGCGTGAGGCATCCGACTTATAGAACCGCTCGAAGATCCTGGGCAGCTCTTCCTTGGAAATGCCGTTGCCCGTATTGCGCACGGCGAAGATCCAGTCGTGGTCGCTGCTCTCAAAGCGGAAGGAAATCGTACCGCTCTCGTTGACGAATTTCACGGCGTTTTCCACCAGATTGTACACCACCTGTCCCATCAGATCCGGATCGGCATATACCCGAAGTGGCGGAGCATCCAGCCCCTCCACAGAGATATGGCGCTTTTCCAGACGGTTTTCGAACATCAGAACGGTGCGGAATGCGGTATCGTTCATGGTGAACATCTGATAGTTGATCTGAATGGTGCCGGCGTCGAATTTCGTGAGGTTCAGCATGGAGGTGACCAGCATTTTCAGGCGCTGCATCTCCTGCGAAACAATGGAGAGGTACTCCATTCGCTTGTTTCGGGGAACAGTGCCGTCCAGAATGCCCTCTACAAATCCGCTGATGATCGTCATGGGTGTGCGAAGCTCATGGGATACGTTGGAAACAAACTGCTTGCTGTAGGATTCTGCACGTTCTGCCTGACGCACCAGAGAGTCCAGCACGGTGACCAGCGGTTCCATCTCGGAGCCCACCCACTGTTCCGGCTGAAGCTTCTTCGTGTAATCGTCTCTTGCATTGAGCTGCAAAACCTGAATGATCTGCTCCCGCTGCTTTGCCCTTTGGAGAATGATGTGCATTTCCATTGCGATTGCGATTGCCAGCACTGCCAGAGAGACCAGCACCGTCACCAGAATGAAATCTGTGACATAGTTGTTCAGCGCATGGGTATAGGTGTTGGCGAACAGATAATAGGTCTGTTCCCTGCCGTCCTGCTGGATCGTAAAGGCAGAGCCGTTGCAGAGCATAGGCTCCGCAATAGAACGGTTGAACTTTCCGGAACTGCGATCGGTCAGATAGGTTCCTTTTTCCTTCATGGCGTGGAGCATTTCCACGCTCAGCGTCAGCCCATCCGCCTCTTGACCGGTGTTGGCAGAGCAAAGGATGCACTGCCCGTCGGTGTTGAACAGGTAGAGGTAGGTGCCTACAGAAGCCGCAGTGGAGTTCATGCTGTAGGGAATATAGTATGCCAGCATATCCTCATTGGGAAAATCTTCGCCGTGCTTGACGAGGTCGGCAACCATGACATTGCACGAGCGTGTGGCGCTGGCATAATAGTCCCGTTTATAGCGGGAGATGCCATATCCCATTACGGAGAGCGCAGTGACAATGGCAACGAAAACGAGAAGCAGAATCTGCGCAACATGGTTGCGGTACAGCTTTTTCTGCGGTTTTTTCTGTACCTTTTTGCTTTCCGGCTGTTCCACGGCGGTTTATTCGTCCTCTTCGGACTCGAACTTATAGCCCACGCCCCATACGGTCTTCAGCGACCACTTGTCGGATACGCCCTCCAGCTTTTCCCGCAAACGCTTGATGTGCACGTCAATGGTGCGGGAGTCGCCGTAATACTCAAAGCCCCAGACTTCGTCCAGCAGCTGGTCACGGGTGTATACACGGTTGGGGTTGGAAGCCAGATAGAACAGCAGCTCCAGTTCTTTCGGCGGGGTGTCAACGACCTTGCCGTCGACACGCAGCTCATAACGGGTCATGTTGACCGACAGCTTGTCATAGCGAACTTCCTTGACCTCGGATTCCTCCGGAGAGGTGCCGATGCGGCGGGCAATTGCCTTGATGCGGGCAACGACTTCCTTGGTGTCAAAGGGCTTTACAATATAGTCGTCTGCGCCAAGCTCCAGACCGAGCACCTTGTCAAAGGTGTCGCCCTTTGCGGTGATCATGATGATCGGCACGCTGGACTTTTTCCGCACCTCACGGCATACCTGCCAGCCGTCCAGTGTGGGCAGCATGACATCCAGCAGGATAATGTCCGGCTTCAGTGCGTTGAATTTTACCAGAGCCTCTTCTCCATCATAAGAGAGAATTACGCTGTATCCCTCATTTTCCAAATACATCCGAAGCACATCGCAAATATTCGGATCGTCATCTACGACAAGAACTTTTTCTAATGCCATAATGTTTTCACGCCTTTCTTTTGATTGTCTGTTTCCGGTGCTGTGTTTCTCTGCCGCAGCCGTCCCACCCCACAACGCCGTTTTGGAAATTGCATGTCCGGGGCTTTTCGCCGCGCCGGAGCTTCATCGGCACTGGGACGGAAATGTATTTGTGGCTTCTCAAAAAAACCGCAAAATCTGCCGATGTTTTTCACATTTCATTATACTATAGTTGTGTAACTGATAAGTGGATTATTTATTTTCAAATTGTTACCTATTTGTAAAATGTGAAGAAGTTGCGTTGCAATCGTGTATAAGTTAGTTGATTTTTTTGGTTGTAGATTTTATTTTTAAAATAGGGAGAATTTGGATTGCTAGGCAGGTGGAAACTCATCTGTTTTCACAAATGGAACGTGAAAAACAGCTTGAATTTGTGCAATGTTCCGAATTTCACAATTTTCGCAGGAAAACCCTTGATTTTTTCTGAAAAGTTGGTAAAATAGATATTAGCACTCAGGAACTATGAGTGCTAACAGATTTGAGAAACAAGTGATAATTTGGATGCAGGAGGAATGAATCATGGCATTGAAACCGTTGGCAGACAGAGTACTCATAAAGGTAGAAAAGGATCAGGAAGAAAAGACCGTAGGCGGTCTGGTACTGGCAACCAAGACACCGGCAGGTGTTCCGGCAAAGGGCAAGGTCGTTGCATGCGGTGAGGGCAAGTACGCACCGAACGGCACACGCATCCCCATGCAGGTAAAGGTTGGCGACACGGTTCTGCTGAACCACGGCGCAGGTCAGACCATCAAGGATGGCGAGGAAGAGCTGACACTGGTTTACGAGAGCGAGATTCTGGCAATTGCCGACTAAGCTTTCCCGCAGAACGACTACATTGAATAGAGAAAGGGCGTATTACCATGGCAAAGGATATTAAGTACAATGCAGACGCAAGAGACGGTCTGATCGCCGGCATTGATAAGCTGGCAGATACCGTAAAAATCACACTTGGCCCGAAGGGCAGAAACGTGGTTCTGGATCGGGAATTCGGTGCACCGCTGGTGACCAACGATGGCGTGACCATTGCAAAGGACATCGAACTGGAAGATCCGTTTGAGAACATGGGCGCACAGCTGGTTCGTGAAGTTGCCACCAAGACCAACGATGCCGCTGGTGACGGTACCACAACTGCTACCGTTCTGGCACAGGCAATCATCCACGAGGGTGCGAAGAACATCGCTGCCGGCGCAAACCCGATGGTGCTGCGCAAGGGCATTGCAAAGGCTGTTGACGCTGCTGTCAGCAGCATCAAGGCAAACTCCAAGGAAGTAGAAGGTTCGGACGACATTGCAAGAGTTGCCACCATCTCTTCTGCCGATGAAAATGTTGGCAAGCTGATCGCCGAGGCAATGAAGAAGGTTTCCACCGATGGCGTTATTACCATTGAAGAGGGCAAGACCGCTGAGACCTACAGCGAAGTCGTTGAGGGTATGCAGTTCGACCGCGGCTATCTGTCCCCGTATATGATCACAGACCGTGAGAAGATGAAGGTCGTTTATGATGATGCGCTGGTATTCATCACCGACAAGACCATCAACAACATTCAGGACATCCTGCCGCTGCTGGAGCAGATCGTCAAGATGGGCAAGAAGCTTTTGATCATCGCTGAGGACATCGAGGGCGAGGCTCTGACCACCATCATCCTGAATAACCTCCGCGGCACCTTCAAGTGCGCTGCTGTCAAGGCACCGGGCTTTGGCGACAGAAGAAAGGAAATGCTCCAGGATATCGCAATCCTGACGGGCGGTACGGTTCTGTCCTCTGATCTGGGCATGGAGCTGAGCGATGCAAAGCTGGAGATGCTGGGCCAGGTAGGCCAGGTTGTCATCGACAAGGAGAACACCATTCTGGTTGGCGGCGCAGGCAGCTCGGATGCCATCGCTGACAGAATCACCGAGATCAAGAACCAGATCGCTGCTTCCACCTCCGACTTCGACAAGGAGAAGATGCAGGAGCGTATCGGCAAGCTGTCCGGCGGTGTTGCAGTCATCAAGGTTGGCGCTGCAACTGAAGTTGAGATGAAGGAAAAGAAGCTGCGCATTGAAGACGCTCTGTCTGCAACCAAGGCAGCTGTGGAAGAGGGCATTGTTGCCGGCGGCGGCACTGCACTCATCAATGCAATTCCGGCAGTTGAAAAGCTGATCCCGTCTCTGGACGGCGACGAAAAGACCGGTGCGAAGATCGTGCTCCGTGCACTGGAAGCGCCGCTCCGCCAGATCGCAGCAAACGCTGGTCTGGAAGGCAGCATCATCGTGGATAAGATTCGCCGCAGCCGCAAGGTTGGCTATGGCTTCGATGCCTACAACGAGACTTACTGCGATATGATGAGCAGCGGTATCGTTGACCCGACCAAGGTTACCAGAAGCGCACTGCAGAACGCTGCATCCATCGCTTCTATGGTTCTGACCACCGAGAGCGCCGTTGCAAATATTCCGAAGGAAGAACCGGCAGCAGCAGCTCCGGCAGCAGGCGGCATGGGCGGTATGTATTAATCGCCAAAAGAACCCAGGGCAAAAATAGCAAACGGCGTAGAAACTGCGCTGTAAGATGATGAAAACCGGATGGCAGGGCGATTCCTGCCATCCGGTTTTTTGTGTTGGGTGTCACTTTAAAACAAATCGCATCGTGCAGGAACAAAAAGATTTCAAAACCGTTGCCCCGTCAGGCTGATCCAACTGAGGATAAACCAATTCTTTGTAGGGACACGGCGTGCCGTGTCCGCCAACTTCAACAAAGGTAAAATCCGTTGAAAACATTCCACCGGAACGTTTTCAAAATCAAGGCGTTACAAGTGGGACACAGGGCGGAGCGGTCTTGTTCGCTCCGCCC
>NZ_FR898060.1:0-23453 GCF_000437175.1 Ruminococcus sp. CAG:330
TATTGCCGTAGATAGACGCCTATGAACACGAGCTCTCAGCATCAAAAAGGACGGATACACCGCTCTGGTGTACCCGTCCTCTGTCTTTTCTGCCCACGGCTTACCGCGGATCCCGTCCCATGGGAACACGCTCTGCGCCGAACTTTTCCAGATTCTCTCTGACATTCCGGCTGTCCGCCTTTTTAATCATGGTTTCCCGTGTGCGCTTGAACTTTGCCACATCCACGTGACGGCTGGGGCCGCCGACGCAACCGCCCTCGCACGCCATACCCTCGATGAAATCGCCGGGGAAGCGTCCCATCTTCAGCATCAGCAGGGCACGCTTGCAGGCATCCGCACCGTTGCAGCACTCTACGTGCACATCGTCAGTCACGCCCTGTTCCTTCATGCTCTCCAGAACCGCAGCAGTCACGCCGCCGCTGTTGCCGAACCACTTGCCGAAGGTGCTCGCCTCCTGACAAACCTCTTCCGCCTCCTTGATGGTGACGCCCTTTGCCCGAATGACGGCACGAATCTCGCCAAAGGTCATGGCATAGTCGGCGTTGCCGGGAATTTTCTGGTCGAGCACCTCGCTCTTCTTGGCGATGCACGGCCCGATGAACAGCGTCACTGCCTCAGGGTCTTTTGCCTTGATCCAGCGGGACACGGCGCACATGGGCGAAACGGTGGTGGAGATGTGCTCCTCCAAATCCGGATAGTGCAGGCGGATCATGTTGACGAAGCCGGGGCAGCAGGAGGTGGTCAGTTTCTTGCCCTCGCTGTACGCCTCTGTCCACTCCTTTGCCTCAGCGTAGGCGGTCATATCGCCGCCCAGACCGACCTCCACCAGATCGGTGAAGCCCACTTCCTTCAGAGCGTTGCGCCAGCTCTCGAAGGTAATGTCCGTGCCGAACTGTCCCTCGGCGGAGGGTGCCATCATGGCATAGACCCGCTTGCCGTCCATGATCGCCTGACAGACGTCCACGATGCAGGACTTGGAGCTGATGGCGCCGAACGGACAGCTGTGAATACAGCGGCCGCACTGAATACACTTTTTCTCATCGATCATGCAGATGCCGTTCTCGTCCATGGAGATCGCCCCCACAGGGCAGCTCCGGCGGCAGGGACGAATCAGGTCGGCGATGGCGTTATAGGGACATGCCGCCGCACACTTGCCGCACTCCCGGCATTTCTGGGGTTCGATGTGGGCACGGGTTCTGCCGATATCAATGGCGCCGAAGTTGCAGGACTGCTGGCACGCCTTGCCCATGCACTTCTGGCAGTTGTCGGTCACGACGTAACGGGAGATCGGGCAGTCCTCGCAGGCAGCGTGTACCACCTGTACCACAAGGTCGTTGCGTGCGCCCTGGGGGTTGTGGCCCTCGGCAAGGCGGATTCTCTGCCGCACGATCTCCCGTTCCTTGTAGACGCAGCAGCGATAGCTCGCCTTGGGACCGGGCATCATGCGGTAGGGCAGCTCGTCCTTTTCCGCCTGAAATTTTCCGGCAAACACCAGCTTTGCGACTTCGCACAGGATCTCGTGTTTGATCTGAATGATCGTACCGTCGTTGGTAATCATATGGACCTCCTTATTATTTCGAGCCGGCTCCGGCTCCTACAGCGCACCGCACTGTCACATCCAGTAAAAAATCATACAACTCCGCAAGTTCGCAGAATCTTTTTTTATTATAGCATAATCCTACAAATTTGTAAAGACGGGAACAGAAATTCGTCGGGGAATTGGGGGGTCAAAGATCGTTCTCTTTTGTAGGGACACGGCGTGCCGTGTCCGAATTTATCGCATTGCGAATTTGTATGGAAAATGTTTGCTGGAATCGGTGGACACGGCACGCCGTGTCCCTACAGGAATCCCTCTCACAAAAAAACAGGACGAACGCACCAAACCGGTGCATCCGTCCCGAATTTCCGGCGAGCCGCCAGATTGTGCAATCACATCCCGATGGAGCATTTTCACCTGCTGCGTCGTCAATCGAATCATTTCGCAAGTTCCTCATAGACCGCTGCGTTCCGCTGGAGCAGCCGGTTCGAAATCTCCAGAACGTCCTTGTCTGCTGCGGTTTCATCCTGCGCCGCATCCTCGAACACCCGCACTTCATAGCGTGGCTTGTTGTTCTTGAAAATGATGGCTGTGCCGTACTGATCGACTGCCCTTGTGACCATGGAAAAATTCTGGTTTGCCTCCGTCATGGAAAAAATCGTATTGGTATCAATGTTCATACGAACCCCTCCTTTTCTTTTATTATAGCAGAAATCCAGGAGAAATTCAACCTATTTTTTGTCTGAAATCCCGGACACGGCACAGCCTGTCCCTACAAGAATCTCTCCCATAAAAAACAGGACGAACGCACCAAACCGGTGCATCCGTCCCGCTTGAAAAATCCGGTTTTCCGGACAGGTTCATTGGCAAATCGTTCCGCCGCCGATGACGGTGTCCCCATCATACAGGACGACTGCCTGTCCGGTGGTAATGGCACGCTGGGGCTGATCGAAGGTGATGGTGACGGTGCCGTCCGGATGCGCCTCTGCCGTTGCCGGCGCTTCCTTGGCACGATACCGTGGCTTTGCCGCCACACGAATGGGGTGCTCCGGCGGCTGGGCAAAGGCGATCCAGTTGAAATCTCTGGCGGTGAGCCGGGTGGAAAACAGGCTTGCAGAATCGGACAGCGTCACCGTATTGTCCGCCACGGATTTCCGGCACACATAGACTGGCTTTCCGGCGGCAATGCCCAGTCCCCGCCGCTGCCCGATGGTGTAGCGGATCAGACCCTGATGCTCTCCCAGCACCCTGCCGGACTCGTCGATGAAGTTGCCGTGGGGGTACTGCTTTCCGGTGTACCGCTCAATGAATGCGGCATAATCCCCGTCCGGCACAAAGCAGATGTCCTGACTGTCGTGCTTCTCCGCATTGATGAAGCCGTAGCTCGCCGCAAGCTTCCGCACCTCGTCCTTGCTCTCAAATTCCCCCAGCGGAAACTGGGTGTGTGCCAGCTCCTCCTGCGTCATGGCGTACAGCACGTAGCTCTGGTCTTTGGCGGCATTTCTGCCCTTTTTCAGCAGCCACCTGCCAGATGTCTCATCGTAGGCGATGCGGGCGTAGTGCCCTGTGACAATGGTGTCATACCCCAGCACCCGTGCCCGCTGATAGAGCTTCTCGAACTTCATATAGCGGTTGCAGTCGATGCAGGGGTTCGGCGTCTCCCCCCGCTCGTAGGCGTCCACAAAGCGCCCGATGACCTGTTCCCGGAAGTCCTCCTTGAAATTGAACACATAGTACTGCATTCCCAGACGATAGGCGACGCTTCGTGCATCCTCCGCATCTTCCAGCGTGCAGCACGCTTTCAGCCGGCTGGAGTCGGTCTGTTCTGCGTCGTACAGCTTCATGGTCACACCAACGCACTCGTACCCCCGGCTGCACATCAGCGCCGCAGCGGCAGAACTGTCCACGCCGCCGCTCATGGCAATCAACGCTCTCGGCTTTTCCATGTTATTTCCCAAGGCGGATCATCTCGTCAATGCTCTTCTTCGCACGGAGCCGGACAGATTCCTCCAGCAGAATCTCCTCTCCGTCCGTGCCCTCCAGACAGTGCAGCACATCGGCGATGGTGGTGACCTTCATATTGTGACAGACGCAGTCCTTGGAGAGGGCGTAGAACAGCTTCTCCGGATGGGAGATGCCCAGATGCTGGACGATGCTGTTCTCGGTGCCGATGATGAACTCCCGTGCGTCCGAGTTCTCCGCATAGTGCATGATCTCGGTGGTGCTTCCCACGAAGTCCGCCATTTCGGTGACCTGCGGCCGGCATTCCGGATGCACCAGAAGCAGCGCATTGGGGTGGGCAGCCCTGGCACGGAGCACGTCGTCCCTGGTCATGCGCACATGGGTGGGGCAGCCGCCGTGGATGAGCTGGAACTGCTTTTCCGGCACCTGCTTTGAAATATAGTCCCCCAGATTGCAGTCCGGAATGAACAGGATCTTTTCCGCATCCATGTTTCGGATGATCTTGACGGCAGAGGACGAGGTGACGCAGACATCACAGAGAGTTTTCAGCTCTGCCGTGGTGTTGATATAGGCGACGGTGGTGTAGTCCGGATATGCCGCCTGAAGCTGCCGGAGCATCTCCGGATCCAGCTGTTCCGCCATGGGGCAGCCAGCCTCTGCCTTGGGCAGCAGCACCCGCTTTTCCGGCGAAAGAATTTTGACCGTCTCCGCCATAAAGCGGACGCCGCACATGATTACAGTGCTGCAATCCGTCTTGGAGGCGTTCTGTGCCAGACCGAAGGAATCTCCCACATAGTCGGCGACCTCCAGAATGTCGTGAGTCTGATAGCAGTGTGCCAGAATGCAGGCGTTCTTTTCTTGTTTCAGGCGCAGGATACGCTCCTGAATCAGTTGCGTCATTGGCGTCATGATATGATTCTCCTCTCCTCAGATGCAGAAGTTATTGCCGTGTTCCACGGTATTGTCAATGATATCCTGTAAGGTGATGCTGTACAGGTAGTCTTGGATGGTGCGGTACAGCCCTTTCCACACGGGCAGCGTCATACAGGTATCCGCCATGGGGCAGTCGTTGACCTCATATTGCAGACATGCCACGGGGCTGAGCGAGCCCTCTGTGACCTGCAAAATCTCCCCCACGGTGTACTCCGACGGTTTCTTTGCCAGCATATAGCCGCCCTGATAGCCGCGGTTGGTGCGCAGCAGCTCCGCCTTGTTCAGCATAGGCACGATCTGCTCCAGATACTTTTTGGAAATGCTCTGTCGCTCCGCAATGTCTTTCAGAGCAACAAATCCCTCCGGATGCATCGCCAGATCCAGCATCATCCGCAAGGCGTACCGTCCTTTCGTTGAGATCTTCATATTCTGTGTCCTCTTTTCAAAAAACGAATTCAAAATTGTTGGTGCGTTTTACAGGAGCATTACCGAAACGTAACATTCCCGATGGTTAACTTCTATTATAACATAGGTTTTGTAGGTTTTCAAGCGGTTTTTTCTTGCAATTCTGCACAGAATTCCAAAAAGAATTGTTTCCGGAATTGGAATGCTTTCCAATAGCACATTTTAGCGGTGCTGTTCCAGCAGACGGTTCGGCTTGCCGGGCGGCAGAGTGCTGTAGCCAGCGGTGCTGCTGAGAATCTTCTGCACCAGCTCCGCAAGGTGCATGGTCATCATGCCGCGCTGGCTGGCGGACATTCCGCCGAACGCCTGGATCATCTGGAAAATCGTCCCCGGTCCGCCGGCAGCCAGCTCCCGCACGGTCTTGGCATCGGTGCGGTTGAGCAGCTGGAACAGGATGTCGGTGAGCTGTTCCCGTTCGTCCGGTGTCATATCCATGATCCACTCCCGCAGGGAATTGTCCAGAATACGGCTGGTGGAACTGATGTCCCGCACATAGCAGAAGTCGTTCCCCAGCACGCACCACGAAAAGGGGTTGTGCTGCTGCAAGCCCTTTTGCCTGCTGTATACCACCTGATAGTCCTCATCGTGTTCCAGCAGCATGCCGATGACGGAGTCCTGCGGGACAAACGTGTGGATGCGGTCTTTCAGGTACCAGAACGAGGCGGTTTCCAGCAGGTGGTTGGCGAAGCCGGGGCCATCGTTGTTATAGACCGCCTGAATCCGCTGCACCATGTGGCGTGGCGCATGGACGGCGGAGAATACCGCCAGATTGCCGCCCTTGGAGTGTCCGCCCACCAGCACATTGGAAAAGCCCATGGTGAGGATCTCCCGCAGATACGCCGCCGCATCCGTCTGGGAGGGCACCTCCGACTGGAAGGACATGTTGAAGTCCTCCCGCCAGCCGACGAGCGTGTTGTCCGTCCCGCGAAACGCCACATAGACCGTCTTGTCATCCGCATCCAGCAGGAATGTGGTGGCGGAGAACTGCTGCTGGCGCTCTTCGCTGAACCGCTCCGCATAGTGGAACAGGCGCACGCTCCGAAACCGTTCACACCCTGCGGCAGCGTGCAGCAGCTGGGCGTGTTTCTCCTCCCCCTGTTTCCACGAGGCGGGCATCGCTTCCCAGATGGAGGCTGCCGTCTCCAGCGTCACCGCCTGCCGTGGAAATTTCCCGTCGGCAATGCTGTTCCAATTGAGGTAGGCAAGGCAGCTGAAGATCAGGTTATCCACCGGACAGAATGGCGCCTGTGCAAACGTCAGGTCGCCACGCCACAGCAGATAGTCGAACAGATTGGTTTCCCCTTTTACAGCCATAAAAACGCATCCTTTCCATGAAAAAGACGAACCCACCGCACAAGGCAGGTTCGTCCGGTTCGTCAGGCTCGATCAATCGTACATATTGTCGCTGTCCGGTGCGGGAATGGTTTCCACCGGTGCGGGCGGATTGGTGTAGACCGGTGCCGGCGGATCCGTGTAGACCGGTGCCGGCTGGGTATATGACGGGCTGTCCGGTGTGGAGTAATCGTAGCCGGGACTGGTGTAAGCCGGCTCTTCCGGTATCACATCGTATCCATTGTCATAGCCGTTGTCCGTGTCGTTGCCGTAGGTGTCGTAGCCGTCACTCTGCCAGCCGTTGCCCCGTGCCACGGTAGTGGTGGTGACAGACTTCCGGTTTTTGTCCGTGGTCTGGCGGTGGAACGTTGTTCCCGTCGCCTCGGCAGTCGTCTCTGCCGTCGCCTGCGTCACAGCGGTCGTGACAATGAGGTCATCGTTGACGTGGTTGGCGTTGCTGCTCACTTTCACCGGAACGAGCATAAAGAACGTGAGGATCAGCATGGTGAGGAGGAGAAAACAACCGCAAGTCACCAGTGTGACCTTTGCACTGTGCGACAGGCTTGCAAAAAATTTTTTCATGGTCAGAAGCTCCCTTCGGAACAAGCTCTAAAAACATAACATCTTTTCTATTGTATAACTTTTTCGGAGCAAAGTCAAGAAACGGAGGCGGAAATTCCGGAAAAACGACAAATCCTATAAGCAAAGCGAAAACGCAGGCGAAAACTTGTGCAAAATCACGAATTTCAAAAAACGCTTGCATTTTTTGAAGCGATGTGCTATAATATTTCTTGTCTTGTTGTACCGGTCACGGACAGCGGATGTGGAGATGTATCGAAGTGGTCATAACGGGAACGACTCGAAATCGTTTGAACGGTAACACGTTCCGTGGGTTCGAATCCCACCATCTCCGCCAGATCACGGCGCCCTCGGAGTTCTCCGGGGGCGCTTTCTTACGTTATGGCGAGTTTGTGCCGGCTATCTTGAAACATAATTGCATTTCGAGACGCATAGGATAGTTTGGAAAAGGAGGGCGATCCGCATGAATTTTTTGATTCGAAAGTTCATCCGCAACTGGGAACAGACTTCTGACCCCACGGTACGGAAGGCATACGGCACGCTGAGCAGCGTGGTGGGGATGCTCTGCAACATCGTGCTGTTCGCCCTGAAGTACAGCGTCGGCGTGCTCTCCAACTCCATCGCCATCATCTCGGATGCTTTCAACAACCTGTCGGACTGCGCCAGCTGTCTGGTGACGCTGTTCGGCTATAAGCTTGCGGCAAAGCCCGCCGACAAAGACCACCCTTTTGGCCACGGGCGCATGGAGTACCTGACCTCGCTGGTCATCGCCGTGATGATCGCCCTCATGGGCTTCGAGCTGCTCCGGAACTCCGCCGAAAAAATTCTGCATCCGGAACAGGTGGCGTTCCACGCTGCAACGCTGGTGACGCTGCTGGCATCGGTTGGCGTGAAGCTGTGGATGGCGTGGTTCAATGCCCGTCTTGGCAGGCGCATCGACTCCGCCGTTATGATCGCCACCGCCAAGGATAGCCGCAGCGACGTGATCGCCACGGGTGCTACCATTCTAGCGCTGCTGCTCTCGCTGGTGACTGACCTCCCCGTGGACGGGGTGATGGGCGTTGCCGTATCCCTGTTCATTCTAAAGACAGCTTATGACATCATCCGGGACACCGTCGGCGAGCTGCTGGGACGGCCGGCGAGTCCGGAGGTGACGCAGAAGCTGCGGGAAATGGTGCTGGAATCGCCGCAGATTCTGGGGCTGCATGACCTGATGATCCACGACTACGGCCCGCTGAACATGATCGGCAGCTGCCACGTGGAGGTGCGCAGCAATGCCGATCTGGTGGAGGTACACGAAGTGGTGGACACCATCGAGCGGGAGATCTACGAGAAGCTGCACATCCTCATGACCATCCACATGGACCCCATCGAACAGGACAATCCGCAGGTCAACGCCTGTCGGGCGCTGGTGGGGCAGATCATCGGGGAGATGCAGCTGGGGCTGAGCTTCCACGACTTCCGCATGGTGGCAGGCGATTCGTCCTGCAAGATGATCTTCGATGTGGTCGTCCCCTTTGGCTGCAAGTGCAAGAACCAGCAGCTTCAGGATCGCATCGTGGAGGCACTCCGGCAGCACGGCGAGGAGTGCCAGGTGGTCATCACGTTCGACCGGGATTATACCGACTGAGAATTGCGTTCGCTCCGGCAATGGGGCGGACGCTTTTTGTGTATCAAAATATTTTCTGTCGAAAAATCATCTTGCAACGCCCGCATTTTTGTGGTATACTAAGAGTATATTCCAAAAATCAATTTTGTTTCCGTAAATGATGACCAAAGGAGGATATTCCATTGAAACATTTGAAAAAACACACCGTCGCTGCCTGTGCGCTGGCGGCAGTCTGTGGGGTCACGGCGCTGCCCCTCTCCAGCGCCACCCTTTCCGCCGCCGCAGCGGACACTGCCGTGCAGAAATACGAGTTTGAGAACGGCAAGACCAGCGGCGGAAAAATCTACGACAGCGGCTGGAAAGGCAACACGCAGGAGGACGGCTCCGGCGAGGACTTCGACCTCACCAACGCCTCCGGCGGCTTCTCCTACCTCGACCAAAAGGGCACGACTGTCAGTCTGGAGGTCACGGTGGAGGAGGCAGGCCTGTACGAACTCGCCATCTCCTACTGCGAGCCATACGACAGCAACAAAAAGGTGCAGTATCTCAACGTCAACGGCGTGAACCAGGGGGAAGTCAGCTTCTCCCACAATCTGAAATTCGAGGAGACCTCCGGCGGCGTGGTCATGCTGGACAAGGGCGTCAACACCATTGAACTGAGCGCCTACTGGGGTTACACGTTCTTTGACTACCTCACCATAAAGCCGGCGGACGAGAGCCTGTCCAATCTCTCCCCCACCCGCCAGCTCTCCAACCCCAACGCCTCCGATGCCGCCAAACGGCTGTACAGCTATCTGTGCGATCAGTACGGCAAGCACATCATCTCCGGACAGCAGGAGTACTGCGGCTCCCACAACTATAACCTGTACGCCGACCCCACCAACTATATCAAGGACAACGAACAGGAATTCGAGTATCTGCAAAAGACCACCGGCAAGATGTGCGCCATCCGCGGCATTGATTTCCTGAACTACTACGACGGTGCCACATGGGACGACAATGCCGCAGAACGTGCGGTTCAGTGGGTCAGCGAGTACAAGGGCATCGCTGCGCTGGTATGGCACTGGCGTGTGCCGTCGGAGGAGGGCGGCACAGAGCGTAACTTCTACGTGGAATCCGCCAACGCCAACTACACCACATTCAGCGTCTCCAAAGCGCTGGAAGAGGGCACGTGGGAGAACAAAGTACTCATGGCGGACATCGCCGAGATCGCCAAGCAGCTGAAAAAACTGAAGGATGCGGATGTGCCCGTGCTGTGGCGTCCCCTTCACGAGGCAGAGGGCGCTTGGTTCTGGTGGGGCGCAGAGGGGCCGGAGCCGTGCAAGAAGCTCTACCGCCTGCTGTACGACCAGCTGACCAATGTCTATGGGCTGGACAACCTCATCTGGGTCTGGAACAGCTACACCTATTCCACCTCGCCGGACTGGTACCCGGGAGACGATGTGGTGGACATCGTGGGCTATGACAAGTACAACGCCGTGGACGGCAAGCCCAACCTCAGCTCCATCTCCTCCACATTCTACAGTCTGGTACAGAGCACCAACGGACAGAAAATGGTCGCCATGGCGGAGAACGACACCATTCCCTCGCTGGAAAATCTGGAGAAAGACCGGGCACGCTGGCTGTACTTCTGTCCGTGGTATATGAACTACCTCACCAGCGAACAGAACAATCCGGCGGACAACCTCAAGGAGATCTACAACAGCGAGTACTGCATCACGCTGGACGAGCTGCCCGACCTGAAATCCTATCCCATCACCAGCGAACCGGACGACGCCCCCGCTGCCGGCGATGTCAATCTGGACGGCGAGGTGCGCATCTCTGACGTGATCCTGCTGCAAAAGTACCTGCTCCGGCAGGAGACCTTCTCGAAAAAGCAGACACAGGCGGCGGACTATGACAGGAGCGGGGCCGTGGACGGCAAGGATTTGGCGGCACTGCGGGAAAAATTTTCCTAAGGCAACCCCGCACAAAGCCCGCCTGACGGCTTTGCACGCAATCTGCTTGCTGATTTTCCGTCATATTGCCCAGAAACTCCTTGCCAGACACAAAGTATGCCTGCGGAATTTCTGAACAATCTGCCGAAAAATCCGACTACGCATCTTACGCACAAGCTTTGTGTGGTGTTGCCCTAAAATTTACGTTCCGTCCCCACAGATTTTACCAAGGTAAATTCTTGACTTTTCCGGCAGAAAAATGGTATAATAAACCGGAAGTCCATTCGGGAGTTCCCGAATCAAACAAAGTGTGCACCTGCACAGGATGCACCAAAGGAGGCTGTTTCATGAAACGGAGAATTGGTATTTTGACAAGCGGCGGCGACTGTCCCGGACTGAACGCAACTATTCGCGGCGTGGCAAAGGCATGCTATGAGATGCTGGGCACAGACAACGTGGAGATCATCGGCATTGCCGACGGCTACTACGGGCTGATCCACAACATGTGCCGTGTCATGTCGCCGGACGACTTTTCCGGCATTCTGACACGGGGCGGCACGATTCTCGGCACCAAGCGCCAGCCGTTCAAGATGATGAAGGTCATCGGCGATGACAACGTGGACAAGGTCGCCAACATGAAAAAAACTTACCAGGCACAGAAGCTGGACTGCCTGCTGACACTGGGCGGAAACGGCACTCACAAGACCTCACAGCTGCTGTCTGAGGAGGGGCTGAACGTCATCGGACTGCCCAAGACCATTGACAACGACATTTTCGGTACGGATGTCACCTTCGGCTTCCACACCGCCGTGGACATCGCCACCGACGCACTGGATCGCCTGCACACCACCGCCAACAGCCATTCCCGCATCCTGCTCTGTGAGATCATGGGCAACAAGGCGGGCTGGCTGACGCTGAACGCCGGAATCGCCGGCGGTGCGGACATCATTCTGATTCCGGAGATCCCCTATGACATCGACAAGATCTGCAAATCCGTCACCAAGCGCAGCGAGAGCGGCAAGAACTTCTCCATCATCGCCGTGGCAGAGGGCTGTTTCGATCAGGACGAGGCAAAGCTCAAGAAAAAAGAGCGTGCACGCCGCCGTGCTGAAGCAGGCATCACCACCGCTACCAACCGCATCGCCGCACAGATCCAGCAGAAAACCGGTCTGGAGGCACGGGTCTGCGTACCGGGACACATGCTCCGTGGCGGAAGCCCCAGCGCCTATGACCGGATCCTGGCGACACAGTTCGGCGTGTACGCTGCGGAACTCATCCGCAAGGGACAGTACGGCATGACCGTTGCCAAGGTGGGCGGTGCGATCACTGCCAACAAGCTGGAGGACATCGCCGGCAAGACCAAGTTCGTTTTGCCGGATGACCAGCTGGTCACCACCGCAAGAAATCTGGGTATCTCTTTCGGCGACTGATTTCCGTTTTCCAAAGCAACACAAAAGGCTGCGGCAAAGTTTCCCCTGCCGCAGCCTTTCTATTTTTTCTATTTAGGCTCCCCTGAAAGGGGTGACTCCCCACGGGGTGGGGAGATGCCCGAAGGGCAGAGGGAACCGCTCAGTACGAGCTGGCAGCCGTAGGCTGACTGAGGGGTCATTTCCGCAAATCCAAAGGATTACTTTCTTGCATCCCCTCGTATGAGCATCAGCCCTCCCAGGTATCGGAGAAGATTGCCTCGCCGTTGGTGCGGATGACATCCCGATAGAAGTAGCCGGAATCCTTGATGGTGCGCTTCTGAGTGCAGTAGTCCACGTGCACCAGACCAAACCGCTTGTCGTAGCCATCTGCCCACTCGAAGTTGTCCATAACCGACCAGTACATGTAGCCCATCACATCGATGCCGTCCTGTGTTGCACGGTACAGCTCCCGCAGATAGCGCTTCATGTAGTCGATTCTCTGGGGATCGTGTACCTTGCCGTCCAGCTGTACCCAGTCGTGGCTTGCCATGCCGTTTTCCGTGATGAGAATGGGCTTTCTGTACCGCTCATACAGGAACTTCGGACCCCAGTAAAGTGCCTCCGGTGTCACCGGCCAGCCCATCTGGGTTCTGGCGCAGCCCAGGTACGCGTTTTCTGCATAACCGTCCGGATTCTCGTTTGCCTTGCTCTCATAGATGTTGACACCGTAGAAGTCGATGGGCTGGGAAATGCACTCCAGATCACCCGGTGCGATCTGCGGCATGTCGTCGCCCAGCACCTCGTATGCCTCCTTGGGATAGTCCCCCAGCACGATGGGATCTGCCCACCACGCCGCGTCAAAGCACAGGCGTCCTCTGGAAATGGAAAAGCTCTTGCGGCGTGCCTCTTCCACAGCCTCGGGAGAATCGTTCTCCGGTGTCCAGCAGGGCGTGCAGAATGCGAAGCCGACGATGGGCTTTTTCTTGGCATGTTCCCGAATGACCTTTACTGCCTTGCCGTGGGACAGCAGGACGTTATGGGAGATCTGCGCCAGATCTCTCACCGGCAGCGTCTGGAACGGTGCGAACTTCCCGATGGCATAGCCGCAGCCCACGAACACCTGCGTGCGGTTCGTTCAGCGTCATCCAGTACTGTACCCGATCGGACAGCGCATCTACCACGACCTTGGCGTACTCTGCAAACCAATCGGATGCCGCCGGATTCAGCCAGCCGCCTCTCTTGTGCAGGGCATAAGGGTAGTCCCAGTGGAACAGGGTCACCAGCGGCTCAATGCCGTTTGCCAGCAGCTCGTCCACCAGATCAGAGTAGAACTGCAAGCCCTTCTGGTTCACCTCGCCGGTGCCGTTGGGGATAACTCTCGGCCAGCTGATGGAGAGGCGGTAGTTCTTTACGCCCATTTCCCGCATGGTCTGGACATCCTCCCGAAACCGGTGGTAATGGTCGCAGGCAACGTTGCCGTTTTCGCCGTGGGCAACGTGTCCGCTCTCCTGTGTATAAGCATCCCACACGTTCAGACCTTTGCCGTCCTCTGCGTATGCGCCCTCTACCTGATAAGCTGCGGAGGCAGTGCCCCACATAAACTGATCCTGAAATTTCATAAGAAAACCTCCTCGGCGATTCCGGAGGCGTTGACATCCCTCCGGTTCTGTGTTATAGTTATATTATATCTGGAATATTCGGCGAATTCTAACACTATTTCCGCAGAATCTTGTACTATTTCTACTTTTTTCGGAGGACTCCCCATGGAAAAACAGCGCCTGTATGAAAAGGTCAGACACGGCACGCCACGCTTCCCTATGGCGTGCTTTACCACTCGTCCCGAACAGCCCAGCTTCCAAATCCAGCTCCACTGGCACAACAGCATGGAGATCATGCAAATGGAACAGGGCACCGCAGAAGTCACCATCGGTGCGCAGACCTTTCAGGCACACGCCGGCGACCTCTTCTTCATCAACCCCCAGCAGCTCCACCGCATCCTCGCCGAGGACGCTGCACTGGTCTACCACACTTTTATCTTTCCCCTCCACGCTCTCGCCTTCCAGACCGGCGACAACGCACAGGCATATCTGGAACCCCTCATCCAGAATACCATGCACTTCCCCGTCCAGCCGGTAGAGGAAGATCGGGCGTGGATCGCCGACCTGCTCCGCCGCATTCTCACCGCTGCGGAACAAAAAGAAGCGGGATACGAACTCATGGTCAAGGCGCTGCTGCTCCAGCTTATTGCGGAGCTGCTCCGGCGAAAGCGTTTCCTCGCTGTTCCCCAGTTTCCCAGTAAGAAGAGCCAACAGCTGAAACAGATGCTGGAATACATCCAGCAGCACTCCGAATCCGACCTGACCATCCCCGCCATGGCGGAGACATTCCACCTCTCCGAGAAGTACTTCTCCCGCTACTTCCGGACGGCGACCGGTCAGAACTTCACCGCTTATCTGAATACCGTCCGCATCGAAAAAGCACGGGTGCTCCTGCGGGAGACGGACGAAACCGTGCTGGAGATCGCCCTGAACTGCGGCTACGGCAGCATCAGCTATTTTAATCGGGTCTTCCGGCAGCAGATCGGCATGTCTCCTCTCCAATACCGCACTTCTGCCCGCTAAATCGGAATGATTTGTAACGATTACATTGAATCTCCTGCGATTCACAAAATATTTACAAGATACCCTATTTACAGATTCCAAAGAAAGTTTTATACTAAGAGTGGAATAGCAAGCAGGCGTTTCTTCGGGAAAATGCACAATTTCTGGCAGATACAGCATGATCCGCGTATCTGTGCTGCATTCACAGTTAGTGCAATTTAACCGTGTTAGGCGTTTTCCTGCAACATTCCGCACAGAAATATTCCAAAAGTTCATTGAATTCATGCAAGGAGGAATCATCATGGGCAGATTTACATTACCCCGAGATCTTTATCACGGTGCAGGCGCACTGGAGACCCTGAAAACGCTCACCGGCAAAAAGGCAATTGTCGTAGTCGGCGGCGGTTCGATGAAGCGCTTCGGCTTTTTGGACAAGGCGGTGGATTACCTGAAAGAAGCCGGCATGGAGGTCAAGCTGTTCGAGGGCGTTGAGCCGGATCCGTCTGTGGAAACTGTTATGAAGGGCGCAGAGGCAATGCGGGAGTTCCAGCCGGACTGGATCGTTGCCATGGGCGGCGGTTCTCCCATTGATGCGGCAAAGGCAATGTGGGTATTCTACGAGTATCCGGACACCACCTTTGAGGCACTGATCACCCCGTTCAGCTTCCCCACCCTCCGCACCAAGGCGAAGTTCTGCGCAATCCCCTCCACCTCCGGTACTGCAACCGAGGTCACAGCGTTCTCCGTCATCACGGACTACCACAAGGGCATCAAGTACCCGCTGGCGGACTTCAACATCACGCCGGACGTTGCTATTGTGGATCCGGAGCTGGCAGAGACCATGCCCAAGAAGCTGACGGCGCACACCGGTATGGATGCCATGACTCACGCCATTGAGGCATATGTTTCCACCCTGCACTGCAACTATACCGACCCGCTGGCACTCCACGCCATCAAGATGATTCACAACAATCTGAAAAAGTCCTATGACGGCGACATGCAGGCACGGGCGGACATGCACGACGCACAGTGCCTTGCCGGTATGGCGTTCTCCAACGCACTGCTTGGCATCGTGCACTCCATGGCGCACAAGACCGGCGCTGCCTACACCGGTGACCACATCATCCACGGCTGTGCCAACGCCATGTACCTGCCCAAGGTCATCCAGTACAACGCCAAGAATCCGGAGGCTGCCGTTCGCTATGCCGAGATCGCAGACTTCATTCATCTGGGCGGCAGCACTACCGAGGAAAAGGTAGCTGCACTGGTTGCCGAGCTGCGGAAGATGAACGACCAGCTGGACATCCCGCAGTCCATCCAGAACTACGGCAAGGGCGGTGTCAAGGCAGACAGCTCCGTCATCGACGAAGCTGAATTCCTCCAGAAGCTGCCGGAGGTCGCAGCCAACGCCATCGGCGATGCCTGCACCGGTTCCAATCCCCGCCAGCCCTCGCAGGAGGAGATGGAAAAGCTGCTGAAAGCCTGCTACTACGATCTGGAAGTCGACTTCTAATCAAATCCTGACGCATATTCCATAAAAAAACCGGAGCATTCTCCCTGTGGAGTGCTCCGGTTTTTGGTATCTATGGACGGCAACCGACGGTTATTTCTCGTAAGTCAGCGCCACGGTCTGTCCTGCGGTCGCCTCGGTATAGTTGGGGTGGATTGCCTGCAATTCATCCACGTTGGAGATGAGGACAATGGTATACGGCAAAATCTGCTTTTTCCGCAACAGCGCCAAGTCTACCGTCGCCAGCAGTTCGCCGGCACGGATGCGGTCGCCGGTCTTGTGCTTGGTGCGGAAGCCCTCTCCCTTCAGTTCCACGGTATTGATGCCGATGTGCACCAGCAGTTCCAGCCCGTCGTCCGTCTCCAGGCAGTAGGCGTGGAGGGTGTCCTGTACGTCTACAATGGTTCCCGAAACCGGCGAAAGCACCTTGCCGTCTGTGGGGTCAATGGCGTAGCCGTCCCCCAGCACCTTTCCGGAGAACACCGGATCCGGCAGCTTTTCAATGGGGATGATGGTTCCGTTCTGCGCAGCCAGCAGTGCGTTTGCCGGTGCTTTCGAAACAGCAGCCTTGCTCTTATCCTTTTTCAAAATTCCAAACATGATCCCGTGCTCCTTTCAGTTTTCATAGTGCTGCGATACCCAGTCCTGAAATACAGCGTGGGTCGGATAGGATGCGATTGCACCGCTTCCGGTCACGCTGTAGTTGGCGTAGGCTACGGCGAATGTCAGCCATGCCTGCCACTGTGCCGGCGTCACCTTTGCCAGATTGTCCTTCGTCACATCGCCTGCTGTCAGACAGTAGAGCAGTGCGCCCATAATGGCATCCCCTGCGCCGGTGGTATCCTTGACGGTGACTTTCAGATTTTTCTCTGTCCAGCTGCCCTGCGGGGTAAGCAGCATAGCGCCTTCCTTGCCCATGGAATACAGAATGACCTGACAGCCGCCGGCAAACAGCTTCTGCGCTGCTGTCCGGATGTTGCTCTCGCCGGTCACAAATTCCAGCTCCTCGTCGGACAGCTTCACGATGTCCGCAAAGGGCAGGAACTCCCGCACCCGTGCCTGACACGTTTCCGGACTGTCCCACAGGGGCAGGCGGATGTTGGGATCGAAGCTGACGATTGCGCCGTGCTCTTTGGCAAGAGAAATGGCACGGCGGTGCGTCTTCTGAATGGGCGCATCAATGAGAGATACCGACCCGAAGTGCAGCACGCCGGTGTTGGCAAACCACGCCTCCTCCAGCTGTTCCGGTTCCAGCAGCATGTCTGCGCTGGGCTTCCGGTAGAACGAGAAGTCACGGTTGCCGTCCGCTTTCAGGGAGACGAACGCCAGCGCCGTGTTGGCACGGTCGGTACGGCAGATCTTGCTGGTGTCCACGCCTGCATCCGCCAGCGTATCCACAATGTAGTCCCCGAAAGCGTCCCTGCCCAGCTGGGAGATCAGACTGCTGTCGCCGCCCAGCTTTGCCGCAGCTGCTGCCACATTCGCCGACCGCAGCTGCTGCCACATTCGCCGGTGCGCCGCCGCAGACACGGGTGAACTGTTCCACTTCTTTCAGCAGGCAGTCCCGCTGTGCCGGAATAAAATCAATGAGTGCTTCTCCAATTGCCAATAGTTTTTTCATTATGATTCGCCATCCTTTCTGATCTCCATGGCAGCCAGCGTCCAGCGTGTTGCCTCTGCCTGTGCTGCCGTAATTTCAAGCCGGTCATCTGCCGGATAGAATCGTGTGGAAAAGACTGCTTCACCGCCGTTGAGAAAGATCTCCACAGACGAAGCGTCCCGAAAAATCTGCACCTGTTCCAGTGTTCCCAGCGGCATCCGGCGCAGCGTTCTGCCGCAGCCGCTCTTGCCCAGCTCCATCCGGCACATGCCATCTGCCCAACGGAAGCGGGCATCTCCGCCAAACCGAATTTCCAGCGGGGCAGCACCGGAACACTGCACTTCCAGTTCCCACGCCGGCGCTGCCGGAAACGCTGCCGTTCCTGCAACGGTCTGATGCGCTGCCGTCCGGCGCAGAGTGCGCAGCTCCGCAACGGGCTGCTGGTACACTCTGCCGTTTCGCACGTGCAGTTCTCTGGGAATGGTCAGCATCTGCGTCCACTGGTATTCCTTTTCCGGATAGGCATAGTCGCTGTCCGGCATGCCCATCCAGCCAATGAGAATGCGTCTGCCGGACTCGTCCTCGTAGGTCTGGGGCGCATAGAAGTCGAACCCGTGGTCGTACTCCTGAAATTCCGACAGGGTGTAGTCCCCCTCCAATGCGCCATCCAGCAGACAGTATCCGCTTTGATAAATGTTCTCGTACTTCCAATCCTGCGCCTCCACGCCCTGCGGCGAGAAAGAGAGCACCTGGGCGCCGTCCAGCCGGAAGAAATCCGGACACTCCCACATGAAGCCGAACGGCTCCGGTGTGGTGATGGTGCTTGCCAGCGTCCAGTGCAGCAGATCGCCGGAACGGTACACCAGCACCTCTCCCACATCGTCCCGCCGTCTTGCGCCCAGCACCATGTGTCCCCCCGCTGCGTCCTTCCAGACTTTGGGGTCACGCACATGGCAGGTCACATTGCCGGGGTAGTCGCTGTTGCTCAGAAGCAGTGTCTTTTCCCCGAAGTTCACGCCGTCCCGACTGCACGCCCGAATGGTGTTGTGCTCTCTGCCGTTGTTGACGTAGTCGTAGCCGTCACCGGTTTTCTTGACATTGCCGGTGTAGAACAGGTAGAGCACCCCGTCATTCTCCAGCGCAGAGCCGGAGTAAACGCCGTGGCAGTCGAACTGTTCGTCGCTGCAAAGCGCCGGCTGGTGGTACTGGTAATGGACGAAATCCGCCGTTTCGAAGTGCCCCCAGTAGTTCAGCCCCGTCTGGACATCAAAGGGCGAGTACTGGAAAAAGATATGGTGGCTGCCCCGAAACTGGCACAGCCCGTTGGGGTCGTTCATCCAGCCGGTTGGCGGAGAGAGGTGAAACTGCGGACGCCATTTCTGTGCCGGAGAAGTGGTCTCCTCCAGTCGCCGGCAGGCGCAAATGAGATTTTTGGTTCGAACATTCATCCTGCGCACCTCCTTACTTTTCAGAGGCAGAGGCAAACGCAGTCTGCGGTGTTTCCTTGTAGCCGAACAGCCATGTCAGACCAAATGCCACGGCCATGGCAACCAGCATGGAAACGATATACTGGATGGGCTGGTTCAGGTGCAGCAGAATCGCAAAGATTCCCGTCACACCGGTCGCCGTTGCCCCCAAATGGAAGATCGAGGTCATCAGCGCACCGCAGGCACCGCCGATGGAGCCAAAGATAAACACCTTGATGGTACGCAGATTGACACCGAAGATCGCCGGTTCTGTAATGCCCATCATGCAGGACAGGGCTGCCGGAAATGCCAGCGAGCGGGTCTTCTTGTTCCGGCTCTTCAGGGCAACGGCAAGGCACGCTGCGCCCTGTGCCATGTTGGCAGCAGATGCCAGCGGCAGCCAGTGGGTCACGCCGTACTTGGAGAGCTGTCCCAGATCAATAATAGTATACATATGATGTACGCCGGCAACCACCGTGGTGGAGTACAGACCGCCCATGAAGAATGCGCCAATGCCATAGGGAACGGCAATCAGCCACTGCACGCCGTCCAGTACCCATGTTTCCAGCTGCGAGAACACCGGCCCGATGGCGGTCAGCGCCAAATACCCCGTCACGCCGACGCTCACCAGCGGGGTGACAAAGAGGTCAATGGAGGCGGGCACGATCTTGTGCAGCCGCTTTTCCAGGAAGCACATCAGCCATACCGCAATGATGACGGGGATGACGTGTCCCTGATATCCCACGGCGTTGATGTCGTACAACCCGAACCATACGGAGAACTTGGGAATCGTTTCCCCTGCCTCCACCGCCGAAGCCACGCTCCACGCATTCATCAGGTCGGGGTGGATCATGATCATGCCGATGACCGACCCGAGGAACATATTGCCCCCAAAAGCTTTCGCCGCACTGGTGGCGATCAGAATGGGCAGAAATGTAAACGCCGTGTTGGAAAACATGTGGAAGATCTGATAGGTGTCGGAGTCTGCCATTGCGGGAAACAGTGTGCTGAAGCCCTCCAGCAGTCCCATGAGCAGACCTGTCGCCACGATTGCCGGAATGATGGGAACGAAGATGTCCCCCAGCGTCTTGATCGCCTTTTTGAACGGGTTCATCTTCTGGGCGGCGGCTGTCTTCACGTCCTCCTTGGATGCCGTTTCAATGCCGGACAGCGCCACGAACTCGTCGTACACCCGATTGACAACGCCTGTCCCAAAGATGATCTGAAGCTGTCCCTGTGCGATGAACACGCCTTTTACGCCATCGATCTCTTCAATCTCCTCTTTTTTGATCTGCTTTTCGTCCCGTACCACAAGACGGAGCCGTGTAGCACAGTGTGCGCCGGAAATCAGGTTGTCCTTTCCGCCGATTTTTTCCAGCACCTCTGCTGCGGATTCTCTGTAATTCATATGGCTCATCTCCTTTATTATTGTGATCGTTCATGTGAAATCGATTTCATTTACGATTCTATTATAGCAGATTTTTCGCCATTTGAAAAGATTGAAAATCACCAAAATTCTATTTCTTTTTTCGTCGCCCAAATGCAACAATATGAAATCAATTTTGCATTGTTGCCCCTGTGCTTTCTCTCTCGTACAGCCGGCACTGCATTCTGGCGCTGCGGACTACATCTGAACCGCTCTGGATCATCTCCATAAGCAGTGCGCCCGCCTCGATACCGCCGGTACGGTGGGAGAGGTTCACGGAAGTCAGCTGGGGATAATAGATGGAGGACATCCGGTTGTTGCCCACGGCTGCCACACGGACGTGTTCCGGCACCAGAATGCCGTTCTCCCGCATCTGGTTAATGGCACCGAAAGCGATGGTATCCGTGGCGCAGAACAGCCCGTCAAATTTCACCCCACGCTCCAGCAGCTGCGCCATGCCCTGCATGCCGTCTGTTGCCGAGAATCCGCACTCTGCGATCAGCGCATCCTCCATGGGAAGCTTGTGGTTTTGCAGGGTGTCCAGATAGCCGCTGCGCCGGTTTCTGCCGGCAGCCTTGTCCCGCAGCGTCACGCCAATGTGGGCGATGCGCTGGCATCCGCAGCGAATGAGGCACTCTGTCGCCTGTACTGCGGCACCATAGTCGTCGAAATAGAGGCTGGAAACGCCCTCCTCCTGTTGTCCCAACAGCACGATGGGCTTCTTATAAGAGCGCATCACCGCCAGATGCTTCTTGCTCATCAGCGTGCCGATGAAGATCACGCCATCTACGTTATTCACCCGAAAGAGCTTGAGGTACTCCAGCTCCCGCTCGGTGTTGTTTCCGGTGTTCGCCAGAAGCACCTGATAGGACGAGTGGCTCACTGCCTCGGTGATGCCGTCCACCATCCGTGCCACGGACTCCGAACTAATCTTCGGAACAATGACGCCAATGAGATTGTTGCGTCCGGTGCGCAGGGTCTGGGCGGAGGAGCTGGGCGTGTAGCCGGTCTGTTTAATGACCTCCTGAATTTTCTTGCGTTTCTCCTCGCTGACATAGCCATGGTTCAGGTAGCGGGAAACGGTTGCCGGAGAAACACCGGCAAGTGCTGCGATTGTACTGATGTTCATAAAAACATTCTCCTTACTTCGGACACATCTTCCGTTTTTACCAAGTATATCATATTTTGACAAAAAAAGCAATGGGTTTCACAAAAAATCGCACCTGCACATGCAAAATGACGGGTGTTACAGGTTTGTTTCATAAGGCAATCCCGCACAAAGCCCGCCTGACGGCTTTGTGCGGGATTGCTTTAAAAGTTATGATGCGATACGGTGCGGTTTTCCATTGCTCACAAAAAACTGTGTCACCAGCAGATAGAGCAGCATCCCATAAAATGTGAGATTTGTCACACCGTGACAAATCGCCAGCCAGAGCAGCGCTACCGTCAGCAGCAGACACAGCCCGCTGCGCACCTGCTCCGCCGTTCGTGGCGTGACATTGCCGGCGAGCAGCAGGGCGTACAGCACTGCCCCGCCGTCCAGCTGGGCATAGGGCAGCAGATTGAATAGCCCCAACCCAAGGTGCAGCATGGCGAAGGGCGTCATCCCCGCAGTCAGCCAGATTCCGGCGCCCATGAACAAATTACACAGCGGGCCGGCGAGCAGCACCAGAACATCCTGTCCATAGGTGCCATAGGAGGCGGGGCGGATGCAGATGCCGACACCGTAACAGGTGATGCTCCGGACACGCTGGCGCAGCAGCAGCATTACCGCAAGATGCCCCGCCTCGTGCAGGGTGCATGCCGCCAGCATCCGCAGGAAACCGCCTGTCCCGCCCAGCAGCCCCAGCAGGGCTGCGGCTGCAAAAAAGCTGAAGTCCAGCCCGATCTTCGTCCCGTGCCAGCGAAACTGGATCACTTACTCATCCACTGCTGCACGGCACGGAGCAGTTCCTCCAGCCATGCCGCCGCCGGCGCAGCCCGATGCAGCGCATACTGTCCCAGCAGCATTTCCTGCCACTCCGGACGCAGCCAGTGCAGCACAAACATGGACAGTACCAGCAGCACACAGAGCATGCACTGCACCATTGCCACATCGTCCGCACGCTGCTTTTTCTCCGGCGGTTCGGAGAAATCCCCCCGCACCAGAATCGGCTCCTCCGGAATGGATTCCTCCGTCTGTTTCGGCTCCTCCGGCAGTGTCTGATGTTCCAGCTCTTCCATCTTGCCAATGCCCCTTTCCTCTTCATGATAGTGCAATTCTATGGCAGCAGAACGCAAAATATGCCCCTGCTGCAAGAGGGCACAGCAGAGGCATATTTCGAAACGGGATGCGGGGTCAGCTCTCCTCCGGCGTTTCCTTGCTGATTTTAAAGATCATCCGAAACAGACCGGACAGCAGGCGGGGACTCTTTACCACAACAATTTTCATAACAGGTGGCCTCCTTTCAAGGTTACAACCCATTATATTCTCTGTCGTGGAAAATGGTTCTCAGAGTCTGCCGAAGCACGCCTTTCCTGCATACTGTGCTACTCCTCCCAGCGCTTCCTCAATGCGCAGCAGCCGGTTATATTTGGCGACACGCTCGCTGCGACAGGGTGCGCCGGTCTTGATTTGTCCCGTGTTGCAGGCAACCGCCAGATCGGCAATGGTGGTGTCCTCCGTTTCGCCGGAGCGATGGGAGGCAATGGCGGTATACCCGAACTGGTGCGCCATGCGGATGGCTGCCAGCGTCTCCGAAACTGTGCCGATCTGGTTGGGCTTGATGAGGATGGAGTTGGCGCAGCGGGAGGTGATGCCCTGATGCAGCCGTCTGGTATTGGTAACGAACAGGTCATCCCCCACCAGCTGCACCGAACCGCCCAGCGTGTCCGTCAGCATGCTCCAGCCGTCCCAGTCCTCCTCGTCCAGCGGATCCTCCAGCGAGGCGATGGGATACTGGCTGCAAAGCTTTTTCCAGTGGGCAGTCAGCGAGGCGGAGTCGTATTCCTTTCCGCTCTTTGGCAGCCGGTAGCAGCCCCCTGCGCAGCCCTTCCATTCACTGGCGGCCGCATCCAGCGCCAGCATGAAGTCCCGTCCCGGCTGATA
>NZ_FR898061.1:0-42818 GCF_000437175.1 Ruminococcus sp. CAG:330
CCCATCAGCCCGTTTCCAGCGGAAACGCCCGTCGGCATGGCGTACGTCCCCTACCAGCAGTGGGAGGAGCCATATGATACAGAAACGGCGTTCCCCATTGGCACGATCTTTCCGGCGCTGGACGATCCCTTCCGAGGAGGTGGTCCCTGTGCATGAACGGCAGAAACTGATGGCAATGCTGCGAAAGTATGACTTTGTGCTGTACGAATTGCAGCTGTATCTGGATACGCACCCCAGCTGTCCCCACGCCCTGCGCAAATGGCAGGAGGTCTCGGCGCTGCGTCAGAAAACGGCGTCCGCCTATATCCGGCAGTTCGGCCCGATCCAACCCAGACAAACTGACGGAAATGCTCCGTGGGGCTGGATCGAGGGACCGTGGCCGTGGGAAAAGGAGGCGAACTAAATGTGGACTTATGAGAAAAAATTGCAATACCCCGTTCGTATCAAAACCCCAAACGCCAAAACGGCGAAGTATATCATTTCGCAGCTTGGCGGACCAGACGGCGAGCTTGCCGCCTCCCTCCGCTATATGAACCAGCGCTATTCCATGAAGCTGGATAAGGTCAAGGGGGTATTGACGGATGTGTCCACCGAGGAATCCGCCCGCAGATGATGTACATTATTATTCCAAAATAAAATAGACATTCGGCAGTGTTGTTTACTTTGTACAGTGCTGCCGTTCTTTATTTGTGCATGTATACAAATTTACACCATTAGGAGAAAAACGCTTGACAAATACCCCTAAATGGTGTATACTAAGTACAGAAACAAAAACAACAGGGCAAAAAACAAAAAGCCCGCAGCAAAGAAAGAGGAATGACTTATGAAAAACGTTGAACTGATTGCACTTGTTAAGGAAATCGTTGAGGGAATCTTTTCCGAGAAAAAGAAAATGGGAACCGTCAAAATTGATGTGAAGTCAACCGATCACAACGGCGCTTTTGTTCGTGTTTGCGATATTGTTGACAATCCGAACGGGTACAAGGAATATTGGCAGATTGGCTCTAATTGCGAAGTATTCGCAATTGCTGGAAAGGACAACATCGTCAAGAAGCTGAACATGATGTACGACTGGCACGCAGGCAAAAAGTGCTGCTGATGAGTCGCTGAAAATTGCGACGAAACGGGGAGAAATCCCCGTCCGGCACATCGCCGAATAAACAAACATGAAGGAGAAAATTATTATGTGGAAGATTTACAGAATCACAGATGAGGCATGGGAAAAGCAGTTGAGCTGGGACGAGGTCTTTGCCTCTGGTGAAATCGAGATCGTCGAAGAGTTTGACACCAAAGAGGAAGCGCTTGACGCTTGCGATTGCTACGACCCCGACCGTTACGGCGTGACAGCTTGCGACATCTAAAGGAGGAAAAAGAAAATGAAAAACGAATACCGTCCCGGCTGGCATTATTTAAACTGGGTTGCAGTTTTTGTGGACGAAAACGGGGTAATCACTGAAGCGAAACGCAAAAACAGCGCCGGAGAGTGGGAACCGGCTCCGGTAGGTCACAGCACCAAAGAAACGACCGAGAAATTTTTTAACATGTACCAGAAAGGCGAAAAAAATGATTGATTTTGATACATTCCGCACGTTGTACGGAGAAGCGAAAGAATATAGCGGGGACGAGGAACGCTATATCATGGAACGGGGCTGGCAGGACTGGATGGACGACACAGACAGCGCCGTTGATACCTTGCGTAAAATTTACGCTGTATCCAATAAAGGATTTAAAGCGCTGGTGCCGGAATACCGGAGTTTAAAGCATCTTTGCAGATGGCTTGTTATCCCATACGGGACAGCACAGAAGTGGGCAAGCGGGGAGCACGAACCGTCCGAATATATCGTAATGCTTATGGCGTATGCGACAATCAGTAGAAAAGGCGCTCAAAATGGACGGGAAACTGATTGATTTGACCGGTCAAAAATTTGGTGATCTGACCGTTACAGATTATGCCGGTAACAGCAAATGGAATTGTCAGTGCAGTTGTGGGAACACAACAACTGTCGCAGCCTACTCTCTCAAAAGTGGGACAACAAAATCTTGTGGTCACAGGCGCAAGGAAGAAAGTAAACCGAAGATTGATTTGACTGGTCAAAAATTTGGCGATCTGACCGTTATAGATTATGCCGGGCATGGAAAATGGAATTGCCAGTGCAGTTGTGGGAACACAACAACTGTCGCCGCTTGCTCTCTCAAAAGTGGTGGAACAAAATCTTGTGGTCACAGGCGCAAGGAAGAAAGTAAACCGAAGATTGATTTGACTGGTCAAAAATTTGGCGATCTGACCGTTATAGATTATGCCGGGAACGGCAAATGGAATTGCCAGTGCAGTTGTGGGAACACAACAACTGTTTTTACGAGTAATCTCAAAAACGGCTTAACAAAGTCTTGCGGTCATAGACGCAATGAAAAAAGAAAACCGACGATTGATTTAACCGGTCAAAAATTTGGAGATCTGATTGTTATAGATTATGCCGGGCATGGCAAATGGAATTGCCAGTGCAGTTGTGGGAAGACAACAACTGTTTTCACAACCAGCCTCAAAAACGGCATGACAAAATCTTGTGGTCACAGGCGCAACGCAAAAGCAAAAGGAAGACCGATGATTGATTTGACCGGTCAAAAATTTGGCGATTTGACCGTTATAGATTATGCCGGCAACAGAAAATGGAATTGCCAGTGCAGTTGTGGGAAGACAACAACTGTTTTTACGCACAACCTCAAAAGCGGCTCGACAAAGTCTTGCGGTCATAGATGTAACAAACGAATCGATTTGACCGGTCAAAAATTTGGTGATCTGACCGCTATAAATTATGCCAGAGACGGCAAAAAGAACAAATAAAGAAAGCCGGCAGCGATTGGAACAAAATCCACGCTGCCGGCTTTTGTGGTTATTGCATTTTTTGAAACATCCACCCTACGCTTCACGGAAATTGTCAACGCTGACATAGCCGGTTACATACTTGCCAGCTGGTGTCTTGCCGCAGTACTCTGCCTTGGTGGTGACACGGAAACGCCCGTTTTTGCAGCACTTGCCGTTGCAATCCAATCGGTATTGTGGATGGTCACGCCAATGATTTTCCCCGCCATGGACGCTGTGGGCATGTCAATCCGGTTCGGATTATGCTTGGTCAACAGGTATTCCTTGACGTTCACGCTGTTGATCGTATATTCTTTGTCTGGCTTTAAAATTGCCATGATACTGCTCCTTTCGAATGTACAAATAGCACAAATTTCAACTTATATTTTCTATCATTTTTCCTGAGAAATCGCTTGACAATTCCACGAAAACGTGGTATACTATAATTACAGAAGGAGGGAACGGCATGAAGTACAGCGAGTTGAAAAAGCTGCTGAAAAAGGGTGGCTGTTACAAAGTCAGTGAGGGCGGAAATCATGAAAAATGGTACAGCCCGAAAACAGACCGATACTTCCCGGTAGGACGACATAACAGCCAAGATGTCAAGCCCGGCACACTGAAAAGCATCCTGAAAGACGCAGGGATTTAATCCCTGTGTTTTGTGCTACCCGTTCCCCGAATGAAACACAAACAATTCCATGGAAGGAGCGAATCATTATGGCAAAATATGTTTATCCTGCTGTCTTCACTCGTGACAAAGAAGGTTATTATTATGTCAACTTTCCAGATGTGCAGTCCTGCTATACTGACGGGGACACGCTGGCAGAAGCAATCGAAAATGCAAGTGATGTTCTTGCACTGATGCTCTGCGATATGCAAAAAGAATCGATTCCGACAGCAACACCAATCAAGGACATTCCCACAGATGCAGATAGCTTTGTATCGCTGATTCTCTGCGATACAGACCATTATCCGGTGATAAAGGATGCAGCGTATGAGAAACAACATTAAGTATCTTCGTGAGAAAAGCGGACTCTCTCGAAAAGAACTGTCGGAGCGTTCCGGCATCCACTATAAGAAAATCACAGATTACGAAAACAACTATATCAAAATCGAAAATGTTACCATCGGCAACCTAGACCGCATCGCAACTGCATTGCACTGCACGCTGGATGCGTTATGCCGAGACGACATAACTGCCGAATAATCCTCAAACAATGCCGTCTGGCAGCCTGTACGCTGCCGGGCGGTGTTTTTTGTTTACTCGCTCTCAACCTCTGGCAGTCCCGCCACGCTTGTCAGCACGGACAGCACGCCTGCCAGCAGCGCAGAGCCTGCCACAGCCCCTGCCGCTGCAATGCCGGCGGTGATGATCTCTGTCCAGTCCAATCTCTCTCCCCCCTTTGCACCTATATCTGCCGCCATGCTGTCCAAGTTTTCCCATTCCAAGACCGCATGTAGATTGCGTTGTTGTGCGGGTAGATCGCCACCTGTGTTTTGGCACTTGCCGCAATCCGGATGGCGATCAAGAGAAACGCATCGCCGGGAACTGCCGTATTTTGGCACGTGTTGTTTGCAGCCGCATAAAATAGCCCGCAGATTCCGTTTGTGACTTCGTTGTTTAGGTTTTCGGTGGTCAGTTCCGCCGCCATCTGATTGCTATAGTTTACTGTGTCCAGCAGCGTTCGCACACCCTGCCATGTTCCGTCGGCATTCTGCTTATTCCATTTAAGATTGTCATCCCATCTATTCTTGCCGGTTTCGAACATATCGGAATATATTGCCATGCCAGATTTGTTTCCGTCGTTGTATCCGTTGCGATGTCTGATCGAAACGATGTTATACCACACATCGTTTGTTGTGTCGTGATATGTGCCCACAAAAGATTTCTTGTTTGGCAGATTTGCAGTCATTGTTCCGGGCGCTTCGACAGTGCCACCTGCAACCACGGTTAAATTTTCAACTCCGGATTTGTCAGCACTAACAATGATTTCTGTTTTGTTTGTCGCCGTGTCAATATTTCCGGACATTGTACCGCCAGACAAGAGGAGGGATTCCGGAATATCGGAGAGCAGCGCCAGAGTTCCGGAAGAGTTTTTCGGAAGATAACAAAAACAGTTCGAGGACTGCTCCGGATGCGTCCCCAAAAGCTGCGTTCCGCCAACGTTGGAATACATTTTCAGAAGTCCAGAAAAATCACCATCGCCTTGACGCCCCAACGTAATTTGAATTGTCTTTTTTGGTGTGCTATCAAGAGCGTCCACATAAACAGTAGCTAAATTTTTAAGAACTCCCATGTTGTATCCAATACCATCACAAAACGGAATGTGCCAAATGGAACTAGAATTGTTTGTCAAATCGTTGGGATTTCTTACGACCGCACCGGCTTCTGATAAATCGTTCGCCGTAACCGCAGAGCACTTTGTCACATGACCGAGATTGTCAACTGTGATGTTATAGAAACCGCTCTCGTAAGCCGTATGTGTCGGATGGACATATGTTCCGCCACCTCCACCGCCGGAACTGCCGTTTCCGATGGTGGATTTTGTCAAATACTGGGTAATTGTATTCCCCTTCATGACGGGATTTTTCAAGATGATTTTGCGGTTTGTCGTGTCAATCTCAAATTCGTCGGTTTCGACGAAAAGAACGCCACCGATGTGAATCAAGATAGAATCGCCGGTTTCGTACTGATCGATTAGCGGGATTTCTGTCGTTTCTTCCGTTGTCGTAAACACATACTGGTATGTTTTCAGCTTCGTGTTTACCGTCAGTTCGCTTTGGAGAGTGGACAACCAGCTTTCAAAATCCTTTTTCTGCTGGTTAAGCCATGCATCAAGCGCTTTTGTCTGTTCGTCGTAGTACGCATAAAATTCCTCGTTCAATTTCGACGTGTCAACCTGCTGGATGAGTCCGGTAATCCACGGGCAATAGGTGCTTCCTCGATAATCTCTAATGTCACTTTGGGAGATCGTAGACGCATTCTTTCTGATTCGCACACGTGCAAGACACAATTCTTTGATGTTTTCATCATTTTTTAGAACGACCGCTCCGCTCGCACTGTCTTTTACGGTAACAGCAACGGAACGCACGTTTTCTGACAAATCGCATCGGAGGATGATCAATTTGTATTGCTCGGTGCTTACGGATGCAGAACCAATGTCAATATTTACCATTGAGTCGTTTTCCATCCAATGCATATTAACAAGCGCTCTGCCTGTATCGAGGTTAACTGTCAAACCGTCGCCAGGCGTAACGGCAAGCATGTTTCCAACTGTCTGATATACGCCGTCAGAAACAAGACCTTTAAAGTACATCGTCATATCTTCGGCGTTGTATTTTCTGTCACCGCTGACGCTGTTAAAATATCCTGATTTTATAGCCATTTTTACACACTCCATTCATCAAAAGTCGGGATTCTTGTATTTCCGCTGGTGGAGTAGCTTTCGATAATCTCCACAATTCTCGCAGTTGCCCTCATTCCAAATTCATTTTCTACTTCTACAATGTCTCCCAAATCGCAATAATCTGGAAAGTTGTTCACTTCTCCGGCGTACTGCGGATGTTGCTCGTATTCAGATAGCTTTTCAATTCCTCTCGATTTCAAAACCGTCATATATTCCGAATCGGTCAACTCTTCGTTTGATAGGTCACGCGCATCCACAAAAATTTCTCGACGCTCCAAACCGGACTCAGAGCCTGCAAAGGTGTTTGTTCTGGCAAATCCCTCACCTTGTCCAGCAACGAGAGCAACGTTTTTATTTTCTTTTGTGTCGTACACGTATTCGGTATTTACCAGATTTTCAAATTCTGGAGAAAAGACCGCAGGAGCGTTCTCTTTTTGGGAGCGTGTCCGATTCAGCCCATTGTACATTTCAAACGTGAATTTTCCGTTTTTTAGCGGCATTCTGAACCCGTAGCCATAAGTTTGGCACAATTGCGTTATAGTTTCGTACACATTATCTCCAAAATACTGGCTTGTGATCTTTTCCGGAAAGTTTTTCGCAGTGTCAAAAATTCCAATTTCCGGAATCTTTCTTTCGGTTGCGACGGGAGAGACGAAATTATAATGAATCAAATATTCAGCAGTCGATTCTACAGGCATATTGCTTACACCTGCACGAGGGGAAACAACCCGGCGATTGAGCAGGCTTTCTACGCTCCGCCCCGAAACTGTTAAATAGTTTCCGTTTTCAGCGTCGGTTTTGATGTCGATGGACTCGACAATCATTGTGTAGTCGCTTTCTGTGGTTTGTAAGTAATATCCAATCTGTAACATTCCAATAAAATCAGACGTAACGGGAAGATATAATTCGAAATCCCCACAGAGGTAATAGCGAGTTGTCCAGATCAATGATACGTAATTGTCAATTAGTCCGATTCTTTTCAAACTTTTGTCCAAAATATAAATATACATGTCAGATTCCCTCAAACATTTCCGTATATTCTACCTGTAAATCCAGATCGTTTGCACCTTTGGAGCAGGTAAAAGATATTTTGTTTTCCCCTGGTTCCAATTGCAGCCATGTCGACCCTTCCTTGACAGCGTACAAGATGTTCGTTTCGACCCCGTTCCGGAGCAGGACAACCTTTTTGTTGTTGAAGTGTGTTGTAATTGTGATTAGGTCACCTTGTTCCATGTCAAAATCCAACGCAAAAAATGTGTTGTTCGTTTTGTTGTAAATCGTCGGATTTTGAACACCTGTCGAATTTGCGAACAATCGCAGAGTAACACCGGTAGGCATTTCGCCGGCATTGATAATTTTCGTTTCAGATTTGTCGATTCTGGAAAATTCCAATCCCTCCGGAGGATTTGTAAATGGAAACTCAAACAAAGATGTGATGTTGGAAAATTCAACCAAATGTGACGTTGCCGATCTGAAATAAGGGTCGGAACACAAAAGGGAAATTTGTGCAACCTGCGAGTTCGAAAAATGGTCGAGTTCGAACGACTCCACTTTTCCGGAAATGAACACGTCCAGCGAATCGTGTCGAAAATATAACACAACGTCGCTTTTAATTCTGAAAATCGAATAGAGTGCAAGCCGATTTTTTTCAATTTCCGGATAAATTTTGATGTACAGTACAACATTTCTTGTACCGATTCGGGCACTGTTAAACATTGCGCCGTCGCTCGTTGCGAACTCTGTTGTATTTATCGTAGCTGCCACAGGGTTTAGACCGTCGATATCGTACAAACAATATTTTGTCGAATTGGAAAAATCAAGAATTTTATTCCGTTCGCTTTTTGCTTTTGTGAATATCACACCCTAGCCCCCTTTAACAGATTTTTACTTTGACGATAGATTTCCAAACGAGACAGCGCCTTCGGGCTATATACATTTTGATTAAAATTCTGCACAATGGTTTTTGCGGCAGAGCGTGTTTCGCCAGCACCAACGGCAAGATTTTCTTTCAGATTCTGTGCGGGAGCAAGCATTTTTTGCCCCATGGTTTTCATTGCGTCAACAGCCACAGCGGTTTTGTCTTTGATACCTTTAGCGAGCCCCATCGGTAAAAATTTACCGACTTGCTTTTCCATCACCAAGGACGGCGAGTGGATTCCGAAAAAGTCTTTGATTCCACTCAGCACACTATCTCCAAATCCGGAAATTTTATCACCAATCCATCCGACCATGTCGTTAATACCGTTCCAGAGTCCTTCTACAATGTCTCTTCCGGCATTAAACATTTCACCGGGCAATTCTTTGATGTGCTCCAGAATCGCATCTGCAATTTCTCCGGCTGCTTCTCGGATTCTGCTTATAGAATTTTGAATTCCGTTAACGACCGAGTCACGAACCTCCAGCATTCTTCCAGGTAGTTTTCTGAGCAGTTCCCCAAGCGCTTCCATTACTTTTCCAAAAAGTTCACGGGATTTTGCAAGAAGCTTCGGAACAGCGTCTACAATGGCTTTTAAAATTGCCCCGACGATTTTTGGTAATTCGTTTCCTAATTCTACCAAAATGTCTGGAATCGCATCCACAAGAGCCATTAACAACTTTATTGCAGCATCAAAAATGACATCAATGTTGTCAATAAAAAAATCAACCAAAGTTGTAATAATAGTCGGGAGAGCGTCTACGAGCGAGTCGATAATAGTCGGGAGAGCGTCTACGATTGCCATCAGCAATTCTATTCCTGCATCTAGCAATTCTGGAATTGATTCGTGTAAAAATTCTGTGAGAGCACTTATAATTTCGGGCAACGCTTCTACAAGAGCGTCGATTATTTGTGGCAAAGCGTCGATCAAAGCGTGGAGCATTGTCATGGCAGCTTCCAAAATCTGCGGAATTGCAGCGATCAAAAACCCAGTGACCATATTTATAATTTTCGGCAACTGTGGTAGCAACTGATTCAAAAGTACCGGAATAGCGCTAACAATTCCCATGAATAATTTTGTAGCACCATTCAGAATTTTTGGGGTTGATTTTGTCAGCGTTGTAACCAGCGTTGTGATTAGATTTGACAAAACATTTCCCAAATCTAAATCTGTCAGCGCAGTGATTAGCCCGTCAAACAGTTCTATTCCGGCGTCCAACAATTCCGGAGCGAGCGTTATTAGTTCGTCTGCGATATTTGCCACAAGTGTAACTATGCTGGTTAAAAGTTGTGGAGCAAGAGTTACAATTCCATCCGCCAAAGTCATAATAACATCGCTTGCAGAGGATAAAATCTCTTCTGAATTATCGACTATTCCGCTAACCAGACTTTGTACAATCGTCACTCCGACTGTGGCGATAGTCGGCAAAGCGCTTGTGAGTTTGGTCACAAGATTTGTGAGGATGTTTCCGACAGATGTACCGATTTTTTCACCGGCTCCGTCCACTCCGTTGACCAAATCGGTAAATGCACTTGCAAGATTTTGTACGTCCGGCACAAGACTAGATAGCAATCCCGCCCCCATCTGAGTAAACATCGCCAAAACAGGTGCAAAAGCCGTTCCGATTTGGGCAATGGAGGTTTTCATTTCCATCTGCGCTTCATTCAAATCGATCATTGCTTGATTGTTCTTCTGGTATTCTTGCCCTAAGCTGCCATACAAGCCGTTCAACGTGTCAACAATCAATTGTTGCCGTTCTTGTTCGTCGGAGCATTCCGACAGACTTGTGTTAAAATCATCTTCATTTACGCCTGCCCAGTTCAGAGCGTCTGCCAAGTTGCCTGTGATCTGTCCGACTTTTGCCGTTTCGTTTACCGATTCTGCCAAACCGTCAAGGGGGATTGAGTCACCGTATTTCGCCCAGATACCAGCAGAGGAATTCAACAAGCTGTTTAAATTTTCCGTGCTCGTACCCATCGCCATAAAATTGGATACGGTTGTGTTTGCTGCTGTTTCGTCGCCCAGAACGCCGTACATGTTTTCAAAACTCTTTTGGGCAAAATCAGCAGAATAACCGCCGTCTTTGGCTGCACTGGACAGCTTGTTCATGTTGTCGGTAAATTCTTTTGATTCTTCCGTCGCAGCTGTCAAACCAGCAGCTAGTCCCGTTGCCGCAGCGCCGATTCCGGTCAGGATTCCTTTTCCGAGAGAGCCTAAAAAGTTTTTCAGCTTTCCGGTTGACTCTTCGCTTTTTTCGCCGGTTTCCTTGATTTCGTCGTTTACTCCATCAAGTTTCTTTTCGGCGGTTTTTGCTTCGTCGCCAGTTTCGTCGAGAGCGCCAGCTAAATCCTCGGTGTCGCCGGCGGAATCATCCGATTCGTTTGACATGTCAGCAAGGGCTTTTGTGTGTTTTTCAATTGCCGCTTCATTTCCTTTAATCGCTGCTTTCAGATTATTGATCTTGATTTGCATGTTCTGTGCAGCTTCGGAATTTTCGCCCTCGCTCGATACGATTTGCGCCAGTTTCTGTTCGTACTCAGCTAAAATCTTATCGTAACTTTGGTTTACGCCTTTTAACTGTGTGATTTTGGCAGTCAATCCGTCGGCGGAATCGCTCCATTTTTCCATCCCTGCAACCGACTCTTTAAACGTGGAGTTGGTCAGCGCAATCTGTCGATTCGCTTCTTGCAAGCTGGATTTTAATTCGGAAATGTCGACTTTAAACTTTGTCGTTGTTTCGGTATTTTTTGGCACACAATCACCCCTTTAAAACCATGTGTCCGGAGCAGGCTTATAGATTCTTCTCGGTTTTTTCTCTCTTTTTTGATGTTTTGCGTATGTAACAGTACGGCGCATGAGTACAATTACTTCATGCGCCGGATACCGTCTGAGTCTAATTGGGTCAAGTCCGTGGAATCTCTCACACAAAGACACGGTTACGTCAAAAAAGATGTCATACAGGGTGTCCTGCTCTCCACCCTCAATCAGTTTCCCGACTTGTCGCCCAAAGTGCCAATTTCCAGAAACGCATACTTAAACGCATTCATAAAAATCGGTACGAGTTCCTTGACCTTGGTCTTCCTCATTTCGGAATCAGTCAGTTCGGGGAAAATCTGTTTCAGCAGCGGCTTCAGCTGGGGCAGCACATTCAGAATCATTTTTCCGACCGCTGCGTTATCGTCGATCTTGTCGATGTCGATACAATTGACCAAATCTTCAATTGTTCCCCACATGAGATCAAATTCGCTTGCCGTGTAGGTCTTTGCGATTTCCCCGTTCTTGTTGTAAATGTTTAGTTTGAGTTCCATTTTGTACTACCTCCCGATTTTAAAATTAGGTTTCCGGAACAACCTTGTTGTGTACGTCTGCCGGAGTCCAAACCTTCTTCGTCCACGCAGCCTTCATCGGCTCGGTCATGCCGCCGTAGCGTTCATCGACCACGATACCAGACATCGTCTTGTTAACCGTTGTTGTGTCGACTGTCTGCGCAAATTTATGGATAGTGCTAACCGCAGTGTAAGTAAGTTCTGTGTTGGCGGTGTCGATGGAGTCGGATTCAGTGTTGTTTTCCTCGGAGGGGATTGCAAACTGTCCCTTATACTTCCAGCAATACCGCCAATACCCGTCCGTTCCCTTCGCTCTGTAACCGATTGCAAAATACTTTGGCGTTACCTCGCCTTCCATCAGCATTCCGGCTTCGGCGTCGAAATCCTGTCCTGTAATGTCTGCCAGCGTTTCCAGCTTGGGAGGTGCGACCGTCAGAGTAAAGGTTTCAGCGCCCTTCGCATTGATAACGATCATGCCCTTATTATCGTAGTAGTGCGTTTCGCTGGACGTTTCGACTTCCTTCGAAATTTTTGCAGTGTAGGAGAGCCGCTTCGGAGTTCCGACAGTAAAATTTGCCTCGGTATCCTCGGTGACCGGAGCATAAAATAAATCTTCTACGCCACGGAACTCAAACACGTTATCTACTGCGCTTGTTGCCATGTTCATTCCTCCTGTAAATTTTCAAAATATGAGACGTTCAGACCTCGCCCGGAGTGGGTGCTTTCGTCGCTCGCAACGTCGTATCCGTCGCCCCACACGTCAAAACCATTCTGTCTCAATTTTTTCTTAGCTTTTCGCAATACGTCGTAAACTTTTTCGATATCAGTCGAGTAAAAATTCACATCGTATTCGTGCAAAATAGCGTTTTCTTTGTTGTCGTAAATGCTTTCGGCGTTCGAAGCGTTGTTCCAAAAAGTAAAAAAACTTTCGGGATACACTTCATCTTCCAAAAATGAACCCTGCCGACGCACAGGATAACCAAAGGTTGACAGGATTTCAATCAGAAAATCTTCCACGATTATAAATTCCTCTCAATCCATTTTTCAATAGCTTCTTTTTGGATTCTTTTGACTTCTAGTTTCGTCTTTTTTCCGTAAAAAGCTTCATTTAGACCGGCGACCTTTTGCATTGGCGGTTTGTGCCTTGGTGTTCCGTGCATCAAATAAATTGATGTCAATCCAGACTTTTCCAGATCAAAACCAATGTCAATTGATCCGGTAAACCCTGACCATTGCACGTCGTAACTTTTATTCAAAGATGCTTTTGTGTTTCCAGTCCAATATTTACCGTGGGCAGGCATGTTGCCTTTCACCATGATTGCGTCAACATTATTGTTAATATATGTTTTCGATGCTTTCAGTGCCGCTTCTGTCGCCTGTTTCAATCCAGCTTCTCCGGCAGCCTTTTCGATTCTGGATAACATTTCTTTCCAGCCGGCGAATTGCAATCCAATTTTGTTTTTTGCCACGATCAGACACCTCCGGACACGGCACGGACTTTAAATTTCAACGTCTGATTGCGCATACTAATATTTTCCGGCGTCCCTAAAATTTCATAGGCTTTCCCGTCGGCGTTTTTTACGATACAATCAGACTTGATATCGGGTCTGTACCACGTTTCGACAATTGCAGTATCTTCCACGGTCAAAACGTCATTACTTGTTTTTTCCGTTCCTCCAAAAGTTCGAAAAGAGCAATAAAAAAGTTCGCCTTTTTCGGGATAAACCTTTTTTACCGTTCCTTTTACAACTTTGGTTTCCGGAATAAAAAGAAACATTGGAATTACAAAAGGCTCGCTTGGTCTATACATTTGTAACACCTGCTTTTAATGCAAGATTATCTGTCGTGACCTGTACAACACAGATAGCCGTGTTGTTTTCCTTGATGATTTCGGAAATGCCGTCCCACTCCACCCAATCCGACAGATCATCGTTATAACTTGGGAGCACGTCTGTAAATTTATAGCGGTATTTCGCACCGTTCGCTTTTTCGGAAATCGAAATTTTGATAGAATCGCCGGCAGAACCGGCGGAAGAAGAAACAGTAAGCTTTCCGATATTTTTATAAACAAGCTGAACGGCACGTTGAACAAAGTACGGCGAAAATCCCGCAGCACCTGCGCCATAATTCCACAGGTCAGACACTCCCCGAGTTATAACACCGACAGAGTCAGAACCGTTCACAATGTTTTCCGGAACGCCGGCGTCGAGCAGGAAATTCTTGACATCTCGAATGTATGTCACCAAGGTTTCGTCCTGATACGTGCCTGTGACGCCTATTCCGATTTTTACTTTAGACAACAGTTCTGCATCTGTCATTTGTTACACCTGGCCTTTACTTGTTAAAAATGTACACGCTGTTGACATCCAGCAGCTTTCCGTCCATGATGCACAAGCCCTTGTTAAAGTACTTGTTCTTCTCATCGTCAAACCAACGCTTGAACGCAATCTGCATGTTGGTATTGATTGCGTAATCAGTCGGCTTCAGGTAGATAGCCCAAGCTTCACCGGTCTGTGCAGTGTCATAGTCTTTCAGGATGTCCGGTTCTACGAGAATCACTTCCCGACCTGCGAATCTGCATGTGAGATTGCCGTTCTGCGGGTCGTATGTCTCCTGATAAAGCGGGCGGTCGTTTGCGTCCTTTAGTGTCATGATGTAAGTTTCCCAGGTTGCAGCCGTCATGATCATGACGCCCTCGCCACGATAAGCGAGCGGAATCTTTGCGAAAAACTTTGTTCTCCACTTCGTCCAATCTGCCATGTCAGCAGCAGACAGGGAAATCTTGTTAGAAGCCTTTACACGGGTATCGTTCAGAATGCCCAGCGGCTGGCCGGAACCGGAACCGGAAACGATGATTCGATCGAATTCCTTGACGAACGCTTCAGCAAGCAGCCGTGCCATTTCGGTTTCCAGGTAGGGGAGAGATACAACCTGAGACAGCAGGGACTGCGCCAGACGTGCTTCTACAATGTGATAACCAAAAGAAACAGAGGTCTTGATTTCCGGAGCCTTCTGAGTATCAGAAACAGTGGTTTCGGTGATCCATGTTACAGTCGGTACAAGTTCCTCAATCGGAAATTCTACACCACCCTTGACGTTCAGCTTCCGAACACGATTGTAGAGGTTACCGTAAACCTTCAGTTCCTTGATAAACTCGTTCATGATTGTGTTCGGAATAATCTTGCCGACGTCGGATGTAATCAGAGTTTCGTCCGCTCTCTTCTGATAATTCCACTCACCGGTCTGGACGTACTTCATAAACGCCTGCCGGTATTCGACGGAATCCAGAGCGTTGCCGGTTCTGTGTTCTGCCTGCGCATTCTGCGCATAAACACCTACGCTGCGAGTCTGCGCCGGATTAAAGTTAGAGCGCTGACCATCGGCGTTGCTTGCCTGTGCCGGTTCGCCGGTCTGATCGTCGTTCTTGTTGTCGTCGTTTTCAGCATCGGCAAGCTTATCCTTTGCTTCGTTCAGTTCGTCAAGTACGGACTGGAGAGTTTCGCCCAGTTCCCGCACTTCCTGTGCGGATTCGGAAGCCTTGATCTTAGATCGGATAGCTTCAGCTTCCTTTTGCTTCTTTGCAATCAGCTTTTTCAGAAATTCTTTCATTTGTTTTATACCCCCATGAGATATTTCAGTTTCAGCTTTTCCAATTCCGCATCTTCGGAATTTTTGGAAATAGCCTTTCGTGCTTCGTCGAGTGCTCGTTTATCACGTGCAGAAATTTCGGTCGATTCATATGCCGGAAAAGTCACGGCGGAAACCTCCAAAACCTGTCCAATCTTGGTAATGTACCGTGTAGGGTGTTCGCTGTCCAGATTTTCCCATTCATCGGCGTCGATTGTAAACATAAACGACATTCCGGAAATGTCCCCACGCTGCACGGCAGAATACAACGCCTTAGCTTCGGTGTTATTTTCAACGTCCAAATCAAGTCGAATCGGCAAACCCTTGTTGTCAATCTGGAGTTGCATCGTCGAGTTCTTGTCACCTTTCCGGAAACGTGCAAGGGGAATCATGTTGGTGTTGTGATTTACCAAAAATCGCACGTCGGACAAGTCCGCATCGTCGAGCGCACCGCTTCTGATGACTTCGTCGCAAAAACCAAGGTTTGTTTTGGACTCGTAAACAATCGGACGACCGGAAATGTAAAATTTGTTCTCTTTGTCGGTGTCTGCCCGAATATCAAACATAAAATTTCTTCTGCAAAATTCCATTGTTTTTCACACCTCACTTAACCAGTGTAGTTATAAGTAATAACAGTTCCGCCTTTGACATTAGAACCCATGCTCGCATTCCAGCTGTCACCTTTTGTAATTGCGTTCCATTGCTCTTCCGTGCCCCTAAAATAGATGCTCGCCAAATTGCTGCAACTGTCAAACGCAGAAGACCCGATGCTTTTGACACCTTCTGGAATGGTGACGTTGGTTAAACTGGTACAATTTAAAAACGCACGCTCTCCAATGCTTGTAACACCGTTTGGAATAGACACTTTTGTTACTTCTTCCGATACCGTTTTGCTTTCCCAAAAGACTTCTTGCTTAGTTGGCTTTTCAGCAACGGAAACAATTTCGTCAATTGCTTCCGCAACTGTCGTTGCAGTGGAGTTCGCTCCACCAAGCGCAGCGTATATGTTTTTCAATGCGTTTAGCTTCGACGTTGCTTCGGATTCTTTTCCCAACTTCAAAGAAAGCGCATTCAACGATTTTACATTATTCCCCATCATCAGTTCCTTCTTTCTGGTTCAGCTGATATTCTTTTGCGTATTCGACGTTTACATAGTTTAACGACATCATTCGCACACCGACCAATTCGGGGAGCGGTCGCATTCCAAATGCAACACGTTTTTCGTTTTCGTACAAACTTCCGCTTGCACCGAGCAAATTGACCATTTCAAGCGTTTGGTCGGTGCTTAAAAAAATCAAATCCTTCGTGTAAAATCTGATCTGGTTCCCGAAAGAGCGCTCCCGTTGTGTAAAAATCGTCTTTGTAAAACTCTGTGAAAGTGTGCGCACAATCGGTTCAATTGTTTTTTGGAAAAACGCTTCGTACTGTTCTTTGGTATAATCGCCAGTCAAGATGCAGAGTGGCACACCAAAATGACGGAGAATTTTTTCGTCAATAAATTTTAGCGTTGCTTCGTCAACCATCTGGATTTCTCGCTGAATCGGTGTAAACTCCGCTCGAATGTCAAGCGGTAGAAAACCGCTTTCGGAATTTTTCAACTTCTCTTCCAACTGTTTCAATGCGGCTTCTGTTTTTCCGTCGTCCATCATCGTATTATACTTTACGATTCCGTTAACGGCGCAGCTCGACACCATCGCTTTCGACAAATTGTGGAGCAGCTGCCAGTTCAGATCGAGTGTTTTCAAAAGTGCGTCGTTGTCCGGCTGCCCAAATTCATTTCCGCCCATAAACTCGTTGACAGAAAAATTTTTGCGAATGTGGATTACGTCGGAATATTTCAATGTTGTTTCGTAGTGGTTCGCAAAGGTAAATTTGATATATAGCTTATCGCTCGCATCCTGCAAAATCTCAACGTTTGTCGGTGCAATTGGATACAATCCTGTATACACAGTTGTTAAACTGCCGTTCGTTTCCTGCCTGGTGTACCAAGTCGGGATGATAAAAGCGTTGTAATTAAAATATAGCTGCCAGATGATTTTTTCAATAAAATCTGTCGTCGTCATGATCTCGTTTGGAGCGTTTAAAACAGACTGGACATTACTGTTCACCGGAATGACATCCGACCCGTTTTCTTTAACATGTGTCGGAATCAATTTTTTGCACTCCATGACAATGCAATTTATCGCCTGCTGCACCACGTCCGATGCGTAAATGTCATCGCCAAATTGTGAGTAAATCGGAGTATATCCGTTCAGCATATCCGCATATTCTGTCTTTACTTTTGGCTTTCGTCTCAGCTTGTCTAACCAACCCATTCTTATTTACACCGCCTTTCCGTTTTCAATTATTTGCCTGTATTCTGTTCTGTATCTGCGGTACATTTCGTAGAGGATTATCAATGTAACCGCTCCGTCAATTCTTTTTGACCGTTCCGTTTTGACGCATAGGCACTGTGCGTGATCATCGACCTTGACGCCGGCATTTTTAAAGCACCACTTGTCTATTGCGTTCCCGTTGTAATTTACAAGCTGGTGTTTCAAATCAGCTTCACAAAGTTTCAGAGCGTTGGAAAGAGTTTGTGCGTTTTGCAAAATCAAAACAACGTCCTCATTTTCTTTCGTCCACCCGTAAAAGCCCATTCGAGTTAGCCAATCTTTTGAAAACCTCTGGTCGTACCCGCATTTCCAAAGTTTAATGTTGTAATCTTTGTAGAGCTTGTAAAACCAATCTCCGACAAGAGCCAAATCGATATCATTGCCTTCTGTGATTGTCAAAAGTCCGGCTTTCGCCCATTCCCGATATCTTGCCCCGGCGTTCCAGTCGTCAGAATCCTCCAATTTGGATTGCGGAATAAAATACATCGTGTGTATGTATTTTACAGGGTCGTTCGGTTTCATCAAAAGAATCTTTGCACACGTCAAATCGGTAGTTTCCGACAAATCGACAGCCCCCAGGCAAACACAACCTCGGAAATCTTCTAAATCATAGACTGCTTCATAGTCGTAATCTTCCAGATTCAGCCACATTTCCACGCTATTTTGTTTGATGTTAAAGTCTTTCGACAAAACGAAGATTCGGTCGGCTTTCGAACGTCTTGCAACCTCCACTTGTTCTTGTAGGTAGTCCCATTTCTTGATGATACCAAGCGTTGGATTGCTTTTTACCCACGTTTCCGGATTCTGCCAAACTTCGCTTTCGGAATCCTGAGTATAAAGCCATGGCAAAAGGCGTTGACCACTCAAAGAGTCATCTTCGCCATTGATAACCGCACGTGCTTTTTTCAGTTCGTCGTCCAAATATCCGTCAACGACAAATCCTTCTGTCGTGATATTGATAAATTTCGGGCTGTCTTTCAAACTCTGCGACTGTTCGATAGATTTTCCGATGATATTTTCTTTCATTTCGTGCGTTTCGTCCACGATTGCAAAATCGATGTTCCGACCTTCCTTGTTTTTTGTTCGGTCGGACAATTTGAAAATCTTCGAGCCGTTCACTTTATTCAAAATAAAACGCTGATTTCGTTTTGTGTCCAAATCGTTCGGGTCGATCAGGCGGCGCATTGTGTCAATAGCGTCGTATGTAATACTTGCTTGGTTGTCGTCGTTCGAAGAGCAGACAATATCTGCGCCCTGATTTCCCACAATCAGTTCCGACAAGCCGAGTGCAGAGCAGGTTTCGGATTTCGTGTTTTTTCTGGCAATCAAAAGAATGATTTTTTTGAATCGATCAAACGTCGTGCCAGACACTTTGAAACTATAGACCGTCTCGATAAACGCTTTTTGCCAAAGCATCAAAACCATTGGCTTGTTGTAGTACGGCGATTTTGTCAGCCGCACACAACGTTCCATAAAGTCGATTCTTAGAAGCGCATCTCTCGTATCGTAATAAAAAGCGTCATTCAGAAAATCTTCTTTTAGATTTTGGAGCTCCTGCCACAGTTCCTGACCGGCGATGATTTCACCGCATTCGATTTTTGCATGATATTCGAGCAAAAAAGAATTGTCCGGAGTCCAGATCTTTTTTTCTTGAATCAGCATAAAGGCTTCAACCCTTTGCCACCTTGTATGTCAGCATTAACTTCACTTCTGGATTTCACCCATTTTCTCAGTGGGCTTTCTTCCTGTTCGTTTTCTTCGCTCGTTGCTCTGGAAATCACTTTTACAACGTTGGTATACTGCTGTAAAAATTCTTTGTAGAGTTTCGCTGCCGGTGTCGCTTTTTGCTGCATCGGATTTTCCGGATTCACTTTGATCATCGGGAGTTTTTCCAACTGCTCCAGCTGGTTTTCCAGAAATATCATTTTGTCGATCAGAGGGAGAATTGTCGTTCGGTTCGAATCATTGACGAGTTTCAGCAATTCTTCTTTACGATTCAAATTCATTCCCCCTTTTCAAAAATCCAAAATCTGAAAATCTCATTTTTTCCGATTCTGCGAAAATGGTGCCCCTACCAACAGTTACCCCGCAGTTTCAAAAAACTTTTACCGGGGGAGGAAGTACGAAAATTTTTCCCACCAATCGGAAATGTATTTTTCCCACTCTTCGAAATTTCTGCCGTCGGAACACTCTCTCAATCTGCGAACGCAATTTTCCCGAGAAGTATCCACAAACACTTCTCTTGCCCCCAAGAATTTCAAGAGCCGTTCCCGTTCAGAAACCAACGGATAACCGCCAATCACCCAGGCGTTTAGCCATTTGCCTTGACGCATTCTAACCATGTCGAGCATGTGATCTCGAACAGAAAAGACGCACGACTTTAAGCGATTTGGTTTTGTATACCTAGCACATCCGCTGACGCATTGCCAGATATTGTCTACATCAACTACTAAATCACCATCGTTTTTGTTATCCTCAACAAATGTTGTCTTACCGGATAACGGAGAGCCATAAACCAAAAACACCTGCCTGTTGGAATATCCAAGCTTGTTGTGTATTTTGTTATGACATCGATGATGCACCAGCATGATGTTATCAGGATTCAATGCGATATCAGCGTTATTCACATTTGCTTCGTTCAATTCGATTTTGTGATGACCGATGCAATCGTATTTGTGCACAATCGGTTTCCCGCAATGCTCGCAAATAATTTGACCGTCGGAATTTACCCGCTCCATGCGGATAACCGCCATCAAATTTACCCAAGCTTTCGATTGATAAAACCCGCTTAACATCCGTCTACCTTCACGTAGATCGTTCCAGGTTCAACGAATACTTCGAGAAAAATTCTCGTAAATCCTGAAATGTCAAGATTGCCGTTCAGAAATTTAATCGTGAGCGGGAGTTGATCTTGAGCTTTAAAAAAAGAACTCGGTTTTGTTCCAACTCCAACGCCCTTGTTAAATCGGAATCGGCACGTTTGATAAGTGCCCTGAATATATTCCGATGTCTCACGAGAATCATAGCTGAAACTAACATTGCTCGGAATATCAGTGTTATTATAAATCGTCTCCGATACGCCCGGTTCCAACCTCAAATACAGCGTTCGGTTTTTATCTACGCTTGTATCTTTGGAAATCGTTGGTTTCAAGAGTTCTTTTAAATCTTCCAACGACACTACCGGAACTTTGCATTTATCTTCATCGATTCCGTAACATTTTGAATGCGCCATAGTATATCACCAACTTTCCGTAACAAACATGCCCTTTGCTTTTGCTAAGAGTTCAGACGCTCTCAAACGATTTCGCATCGGCTGATTCTCATCGTTCATTATCTCCGTCCAAAAATTCTGAATATCTGCAACTGTCGCAATGTGTTTCAGCGGGTCGTTCTCTGACAAACTGCGCAAATATGCAATATATTGTTGTACGTCTTTACGTGCCACTATTTTGTGGGCATTGCCTCTTGCATACTTCCGAGAATATCCGGCACGAATGACGGATTGTTCCGCATTTCCGGCACATTCTCCGCAAAAATACGATGCAACTAATTTGTATTGCGGCTTGACATTTGGTTCATCCAATTTTCATCAACCCGTCTCGTTCGTATACTTTTTATCAATCCAGCCGGTCACGGCACCGCCCTTTTTGGCGCTAATCCTAAACCGACCGTTGATAATCTGCCCATCTGTGACATAATAAAAACCAGTCAGCACATTTGCACGTTTTGCGCTATCACTCGATGCGAAAATTTCCATTTTGTCAAGCTGAATCTTATACCCTGCGGAAATCCTGCTGGTACTTGCTACACCGTGTGTCATAGCAGTTTTTACACTGCCTCCGCCGGTTCGAAAACCATTCCTACCAGCTTTTTTAATCAATGCCGAATAGTCAAGATAGCATTCGTTGACATCTACGTTTCCGCCCACTCCGTAAATACTGCCGTCACTGCGCTTCTGCCACATGCCATACTGACCGGAGTATGTGCACTTTGTGGCATACTGCGCAACCCAAACAGCGTATCGGTTCAGAAGAGATTTTTCGAACATCGACTCCAAAGCGGATTGAAAAGAATACAAGCCAACCCAATAACCAGCGCCTTCAACCGTTTCCAGAAACGCTTTTGCAATTTCTGTACAACGTGCTTTTCCGAAAGCGAACTGCTTATGCTCTTCCATGTCGAAGTAAATCGGAAATTCAAAAGTTTTTCCTCTCAGAACCTGCAAGCAGACCGCAGCTTCTCTTTTTGCTTCTTCCGGTGTAACTGCGTAAGAATACCAGTACGCCCCAACCGGAATGCCGTTGGACTTGCATCCGGCATAATTGTTTTCGAATTGCTTGTCTTTCTGAGACAGCTCCCTGCCGTATCCCGCACGGATAATTGCAAATTTTACACCGTCTGTCTTAACGTGCGACCAGTTCACATTGCCTTGCCATTCGGAAACGTCAATTCCTTTCATGTTCAAAATCCTCCTTCAGCCATTTAATTTGATCTTCATCATGTGTCAATCGTTCCTCGATTTTAAACGTGCGTTCAATCAGATTGTTATGCTTATTGACTTTTTGTTCCAGCTGCTCGATTCTGTAAGCCGTCAATTTATTTCCGCCCCAGACCGTCGCCAGCGTCCCAATCAATGTTATTAAACTTACAATGATTTCCGATGTCATTTTGTCACCAACTGCTTGTAAATCTGATTTGCATATGTACTTGCACCTGCACACAAAATGCCCTGAGTCACCGCAGCAAATAAATTAAACTGTCCGGTTGTCAACTCATAGCAAGTAGTAAGCGCAATTCCAACGGCACCCAAAATAATCGGAATAAATCTGTCCGAAATGGCATTTGCCTTTTTGAGACCCATTCCAATCAGATATAAAACCGGAATCAAGATCATCAGTTCCGGCTGAATATAATCTGTCATCGCATTCACCATCCTTGTGAACATATTACCATATGCTACCGATGCATACAACGCCTAGTGTGTTACGCCCATGTTACACGCTACAGCCACAAGATATGGTACCAAGACAAAAAAGAAAAGCGCACGAAACATTCGTGCGCTCTGTAACGTGACTAGAATCCCTCACAATTGATTTTTATTGCTTGACCTTAAAAATACCCTACGAAAAACAAAATAGCTTAAAACAGCTTCTAGAGGTCTTACAAGAAAAGTTCGTGAATTACGTCGTCGGCAAATATCATGACTTTTAATTTTTCCAACAGTCGACGCTTGTTCCGGCTGATCGTTGTCGTACTTGTATCAAAATATTCTGCGATTGCTTCCCGGCTCTGTCCCTCGAAATACATCATCGGAATAATGTCATAATATAAGTCGTCCCACAGTTCTTTCAGAGCGTTGTCCACAATATCCACAAACTTTTTCGCTGTGCCGTCCTCACTGTACGATTTTTTCAACTGAGGATAGCTACGCAAAATCTGTTCAGTTTTTTCATACGCCCCTGCGCCACCGTCTTTCATGAGTCCTGCCAGCTTCAATTTGATAATTGCCGTATCAACCACTTCTTCGACGATGCTTTTCAGGTCGTTTGATTCTATCACTTCTCATCCTTCCTCCATTTCTCTTATTTTTGCTCCGGTCATGTCCTGAACCAGTCTGTAGAAGTCGCACCTCTTCAAAATGCGCACGTTTTCGAACTCTTTTGCGTATTCGTCGTAAAATTCTTCACACACGGTTCCGGTTTCAAAATGATTTTCGATGAAATCCAAATCGTCAGCGCATACCTCTTCCCGATACATCGGAACGACTCGTTCGTAATTATGCAGGCGCTTCAGTTCACTTTCGGAAACCTCCATTGTAACACGGTATCTCATTATTACCCTCCCTTATACGTAATTGCGCAGCTCCGGAAAACGCTGCATTAGATCGTTATAAATCGCAGGATAATTCATCTTCATGAAAACGGCAGTTCCTTTGTCGAGCAGGTCTTTCGACGTGATGTACCCAAGCCGGATAAACAAAGGCTCCCCGTTCGAATTTGTACCAACATCCGTACAATATTTGGTATATATCGGATGTATCGGAGCGTTGTACTCGTAGAGCACGGACGCAACGTCAATCAGTCTAAACCATTGCAGCGGATTTACCACATCAATATTCCCCATGCTTTCGCTGTGGAAGAACATGCCATGCGCCTTTGCGGCTTGCATACGTCTCTTGCTTTCAAATGCTCTTACTCCAACAAATGCAAGGTCTTTGTCTTCTGCATAATGACGGATGCTGTCAAAAAACACTCCACGCTTTCCAAATGCAGCTCTCTTTTTACCGTCCATGCTTTCAAGTGCCGATGTAGACTGAAAAGTGTCCCATTCTCTCTCGGTTGATTCAGCAACTTTCAAGCATGTTTCATAAGTTCCGGGGAATGATGCATCAGACAAATGCGACCATAATCTAAATTGTTTCCCGCATCGCTTTGCCGCTTCATTCACAACAAAGCACATCGCAACGCTATCTTTCCCGCCACTTAGTGCGCAATATGGAGCGTTGTGCGATTCCAGTTGTTCCATACACACTTTCAAGGCTTCTTCTTTTTTGCGCAGATATGCTGGGAGCTTGGAGTTAAGTCTTCCACGCTCCAACAATTCGTCAATCGTCATATTTCACACCACCGGAACATAACAAGGTCTTGCATTGCATGGCTTCCAGTATGGAGGCTTCACGCCGTATGACAAGACGGGATACTTGGAAAAATCAAAGTCAGGATGTTTTCCGGCATCCTCCACCGTAATTGGACGCATAAGCCCGTAATCTGGGTGAAAAAGAGAGTAGTCTTCCTCGATTTCTTCAACTGTCCAACTCTCTACAATTCCCCATCCCATGGACGGTTTTTTCCCCACAGCAGGCATGTATTGCAGCAAGTCTTCAATTTTGTCCTTTGTGCCTCTACAGTAAAATGCGATTTTTGCATTTTTTGCTACTCTTACCACAACAGGATTCCTGTATGCACGATAAGCGCCCACAGAATCACTTATCAAACCTTTTTCCATGTCCAAGTATTGCATTTTGTTCGCCGCAAAAAAATCAGGTCTCTTGTTATAGTGCTCGATGTGCTTTTCTACCTCTTCATAAATTCCACGACTTGCGCAATACTGCTCTTTTCCGATGCATGTTTCAATCCGTGCCAACGGCAATCCCATGTGGATGTTTTTCGTGGTTTCTTTCCGTTCTCCACGCAGCATCTCAGGCATATATTTCAAAAACCATGCGTGGTACAGGATTGCGTCCAACATAATAACGCCATCCGTTGACACAATACGCCCATCAGAAAGATATGCTGTGATTTTCAGCGGAACAGTACTAGGCACTTTTCTTACCTCCAGTACTAAGCAGTTTTATCGTTTCTTCTATGTTTTCGGCTGCGAGGAAATCTTCATACTTGCCGATCAGTGCTTTCACTCTGTCAGACATTGTGATTTTTCCATCAATTACGGAGATTTCCTCTGATTCTGCATCAAAAAAGCCAAATCCCTTGGAGCACATTCCTCCAAGTGTTGGAATCTTAAACCACTCCGCCATTGCGGCGTATAATGCCGCTTCTTCCATTTCATTTGCGGAGTCCAGCAGATACATTTCGTGCACAAACTGTGTTCCGAGCGCCATGTATTGTACGCTCATACGCATCTGAGTGGAGGCTTTCGCTTTCTTTTCCTCTTCTACGTTTTCCAGATATTTAAGTTTGAGATCGTCCTTGGTGTCATCCATACGAGTAAACTCAATTTCACCCATAAGATTGTGCCACGACACGTCAGAGTCAATATGTGTGACCGGCACAGATTCAGCGCACACAGGCATCAAAAATTTAACATCAAGATTTCCGCCCATAATCATTGTGCCAAGTCCTGCTCCAAGCAGAGAGATATTCGGAAAATGTCGGCGGACTTCTGTTGCTCTTCCAACGTCGTTCTTTGTTGTTCCGTTGATATTTCCACCAGAAAAGAGTACGTTAAAAGTTTCTTTGTCTACTTTTTTTCCATACGCATCCAAAACCTTTTTTGCTCCAAAGTCACGGAGGATTCCTCTGACAGAATTTCCGGTAATGGTCGGAATTTCTCCGTATGCGGTCAATTGCGTATTGAAATATGCTCCAACACTCGCAGTCTGTCCGATATGAGATACAGGCGCTGTCATTGTATACTTGACTTTAATCTTCTTCATCGTCTTCCTCCATGTTCGGCATGTACTTTTCTCGCTGAATACGCTCTCGTACCAAAATTGTAACAAGCGGGTATTCCGTTTCGATCGTTTTTCTTACTTCGTCATCTTCCAAAAGCCCTGTGCGATAGTCCTTTACTTTGTCAGACTCAACAAGCGTACCATCCGGCATCGCCACAACGGCTGTGCTCTTTGTCGGGTCTGCAAGGTACCTCGGCTTGATTGCGCCAACCTTGCCAAGTTCCTTAAATTTTGTCACAAACTCGCTGGTAGTCCTGGACTTCTTACAAGCTCCCACGCAATAGGACTCCACTCTGTTCCACGTTTCAATGCCATTCATCGGCGAGTTCTGCCCCCTGCTCTTGTACAATGCGTACAGAACAAGGGCTGCGTTTGCTAGCTTTCTGTTGTCAGTATCGAAGTTATACAGCACTTTGCATCCTCCTCTTTAATCTCTCTTTTCTGCCCGCAGTATAGCGGTATCTGAATTTCCATGCTTTTTGCAAGCTCTTTGTTTAAAAAACTGTACGCACCAATGCCAAACGGCTCTAGCATAATGCTGTATGGCAATTTCCCGTCTAGCATCATACCTTTTGACACGCCGAGTGTCTGTAAGCATTCCACAAAATCAAAGAGCATTTTCATTCGTTCCCGATTAGTGAAAATCGTCTCCGTTTCCAACTGTATTGCAAAAGTAGTATCCTGTAAATTTTCTGCCGCACGGTAGAATAGATGCTTCTTCTGCGATTTCGTTATGATAAACTTAAACGGCACGTCATGTGGGCGCATGATGTTGTCATAAATTTCTCGGACGTTGAACAAATTGATCTTGCCTGCTTCCACAGAATAGTTGTAAAAATACAGACTAAGCAGCTTGGAACAGTCGGAACAAATATATTCACCGAAATACGCCCAATCTGTAAAATTTGCCGAAACACACTTTTTGGCACGAGAACCGCAGGTGCATTTCTTGTGGCACACTTTACATTCGAATTCCGCCTGTTCGATTGGGAATTCTTTAATTTTGACGTCTTTTATAATGTCGTTTCCTTTTCCGTCTCTGGTTCTGTATTCAAGATTCACTTTTTCACCTCCAAAGAAAAATTTTGATCTCGCCACCCACCAACGATGTTTTCACGTGCTACCGTAAGCGCACGTATTGCATTTGCGCTGCATTTGTCGCACAATTTTCGCTTGTATACGTCCGCCCCGCAACTTACACAGTGGTACCCGTCACCAAACAAAATCCTAGGTAGAGCACCTTTTCTGCGCTTATACTCCAAACTGTTTTTCCGGCATTTAGCTCTGCACTCCAAACATTTTGTCTGACCTTGCAGCGGTGGTTTTTTTCCACACGTCACGCACAATCCGGACGATTTCCGCTCTTGATATCTCATCCTCAAATGTTCGTTTCTTTTTTGCTTTTCCTCTTGTGTCATATTGTGATAACGTTGAGCAGATGTTTCAGTCATTTTGTATAGACAGTCGGCGCAGAATTTTCTGTTCGGCGCAGCGTTTTGTTTTTTACACCTTGGGCAAACTCCGTGCTTTACGTAAAACCAATATTGTTCATCTTTCATCCGGAATCACCTCTTCCAATTTGTCAAACCCTCCAGTAAGATAAATTTGCAGCGCATCGACAATGACAAAATTGATATACGTTCCAACGTCCTCAAAGTCAACGTAATTTTTGGGGTCGCCCTCACGCCGCCCTGATCTTTTTTGGACAAGCGCCTGCCGGATGGTGTCGAGGTGCTCTTTGAGTTGTCGCACGTCCTCTTTTGTACATGTATCCCGCTGTTGCAGCTTTAAAAAATTCCACATTGTTTCCAATTGCCCGGCGTCAAGTTCTCTGACGTTATGCTTTGCCATTATTTCAACTCCTCCCGTGATTTTTACACTTTCTACCCTTGTTATAACCAAGCCATGTAGACCAATATCCTTGATGGGATTTCAGATCTTGTGCCGCCCATGTACGGCGTAAAAAATTGCCCTTTTCCAGCATCACCTCCGACCTGCTCCATGGTGTTGTTTGGTTTGATCTCCGCTGGCATCCGCCTCGATTGGCAGCTTGTCACAGTCTATGTCGTACTCGCTCCGCAGATAGTCTACAGCATCCGCAGCTGTGATGTCCATATCAAATACCGACAACATCAACATGCTTTCAATTGCATCCATTGCATGTTTCAATCTTGCTTTCCTCCAGCCAAACACTTTGTCAAGCGCCACAAGCGCCACGGCAATGCCTTGGATTGCGCCATCATGTAACGCCTGCTCCTGTATTTTCCGGCAGTCAGTCTCCGAGATTCTGACAGCGTAGCGATCTTTTCGGGCGTTCATTTTCCCTGTTTCCTCCCGTATCTCAAAATGTCACTGTTATATTTAATACCGCTGCTGCTACCCAGTAGATTGCCCGTCTGGTGTCTTTATGCCATAGGCAAACAGCCGCAGCGCCTACGTCAAGCAGTATCATTGCAACTGGCAATATTTGCGTTACGTTGATTCTGTTCACGTCGTCTCCTTTCTGCCTCTGTCTCATATTTGCATCAAAGTGTGAATTACCAGCACATTTAGCGCATTCACCGTCCCCAGATGGATAGCGTATCTGTACCATCCAAGGCACAGGCAATATACGGTAACTGTTGCGCACAGCAATATCAGCCCAAGATACAGCAGCGCTAACGCTACAAAAAACTTATCCATGCTTTCGCCTTTCTAATGCTCGTTTAACACTTGTTTCACGCTCGGCGTGCGTTACGTTTTTTTCGTAAAGTCTTTATTCTTTTCCGCATTGTTACGCCTGCTCTGTGATTTCCGGCGCAGTTGCATACATGCGCCGCAGAATCTTCGGTCAGCTTTTACGCCGATCAGCAGCTTGCCACAAGATTCACATCGCTTATCAGCCATGGTCTTCTCCATCGTTCATTCTCGCCCCGCAGTTCGGGCAGTAATCAAACGTATCTGTTGGCATAAAAAACGCCTTTTTGCATCTACCACAGACAGCAGCCCCGTTTTTGATTGTTTCACCGTCGTAACTCGTGAAATCTTCTCGTGTCCAGTTGGCTCTCGGTGGCACGTCCGCCCGACGGTTCCATTCTTCCGCAGCTTTCTCATTTGCGCAATACTCCGCAGATACGCTAATCCCTTGTGTTCCTACGTGGCATGTTTGGCACGTTACAAAAACGACCGTTTCGCCCACGCTGGCGATTCTCGCCACCCCGCCACAAAATGGGCAGGGCTTTAATTTGATATTACTCATTTTTTCATCACCTCATTCCAGCACGCTTCGCAGTCGCCATTTCCAATTTCGAACAGTGTCTCTTGCTCCATTTCCGCTTCATTTCGTCCCCCCTCAACTCGCAGACTGCCATCCTGGTTGAGGCGTGGTGTGATGCTAATTCCAACACCTTGATAGTTTGTAGCAATGAATATCAGATACTGTACGCCGGTTTCTGGGTCTGTCCACACATAGACTCCGCTTGGACTCCATCGTTTCACAGGGTCAGTCATCATTATTTCATCACCTCGTTCCAGCACGCTTCGCAGTCGCCCTCGCCGATTTCGCACAGTGTCTCTTTGTCCATTTCGCCAAAAATGCTTCTTCGGCAGATGCTGCTGCGGTCAAGATTGGGGAACGCATCCTGCGGAAAATTCTCATTAAAATATTCCTTGTACGTTTGACTCCCGCTGCGATGATTCCACGCCTTGACTGCCATATCTTCACTGCCAAATGCTCTGGTGCGTGCATAGCATGTCATGCAAGATACATAAAATTCCAACTTGTACCCGTCAGCATCTTTTGCCATGTTCATTTTCGCTTCACTGTCGCAAAACGGGCATAGCTTCAGTTTGATTTGATTCATCTTCATCCACCTCCTCTTCTATCACAACACGGCAGATATCATCAAAATGATACAGACCTACGATAAGCTCGCCTTTTTTTACAGCCAACTTGTCGCCGTCAAGTTTCCACGTTGTCCACTCCTTGTCTTCCCAGATTTCCATTCGTCCTGTGTTGTAAAATTCAATAATCAGATTCTTCATTCCGTTCCCTCTTTCCTACGATTATCCCATTTTCTGATAGCTGATTCTGCGCTGGAAGCTAACATCCTTGCATCACATCTTTTGCAACGCACAGAGTACACTTTGCCGGTGTCCAGCCACAAGCCGGCTTTACCACCACAAAACGGACAGGGTTTCAATTTGATTTCACTCATTTTTTCATCACCTCGTTCCAGCACGCTTCGCAGTCGCCCTCGCCGATTTCGCACAGTGTCTCTTTCTCCATTCCGCCAAAAATGCTTCACCGGCAAATGCTGCTGCGGTCAAGATAGCATTTTTAGTGCTGGAAGTTTAATTATATATCACAAGCATTGATGGAAATGGAGCAGGAGCGAAAACTTGTCCAGATTCATCTGTAAATTTTAAGCGACCTTTCACGAATCTTATTTCTGCATGGTCATATATATATTCGTGGAAATATATCGTGTCTGTTCGTGCCGGGATTAAAAGCACAATTTTCGTATTACTTTTTTGGCTCTCTTCGAAAGCTTTCTTAACCCACTTTCCGATCTCACGTCAATACGGTGGATTGCAGAAAACTGCTCCATCAGAGCGTTCCCAGTTTTGCAGCAGTCCATCTTGTTCCGGCATAAAGTAATCTTTACACTTTGCAGATTTCTTAGTTGCTGCTACATCCAGTACAAAATGAAACTCAGAATTGAGGTTATCAAAGAAATCTTGTGGCGTACACCAGTTATTGTTCTTAGATGATAATAGTGCTTGGTTCATATTTCCACCTTATACGCCTCCGGCAGATGCGCCCAGGCGATAACCTCCAGCTCGCTGTCTGTATCGTACAGGTCAATATAATCGCAGCACGTTGAGATCGCCCAGCCGTTTTTGTACCTCACACCGCTCCACACAGCGCTGGTGCCTGTCTCCTTGTTGCGTACTGTTACCAGCACATCGTCTTCCAGTCTCGGAAGCTTTTCACTGACCGGTATCCATTTGTTGCGTACTGTTACCAGCATATCGTCCTCCAGCCTCGGCAGCTTTTCGCTGACCGGTATCCATTCAATTTCCGAGCTTCTTCTGTTCCACATCTGGATTGCAAGCCGAGCGTCCATCTTGCGCAGAGTGCTTATCCCGCATTCATCGCATTGGACACAAGACAACCCATCATATGTGTGGTACAAGCCAGCTTTACCGCCACAAAACGGGCAGGGTTTCAATTCGATCAACCCCACAGCGCCATCACCCCCACAAAAGCAAGTACACCCATTGCAAAGCTTGACAACAGCAGCACATTTGCTGCCGCAGTGCATCCTGCTCTTCGCAGATATCTTGCGATCAGCAGGCTTCCCAAGAGCAACAGGACGATATTCAGCATCATTCTCCCCATTTTATCCGCTCCACCTCCTTTGCGCTTCCCGTAGATAGCAATGTATTCAGCCGTGCCTGTGCCTTTTCGTAAAGCGTTTTTGTTCGTTCGACGTTTTCTTCTGCCTCTTCAACGCTTCGTGCCGTCGGAAGCATGTCATCAATCAAACGGATCCCGCCAATTGTCCAAATCAGCGCAATGTCTGCATATGTCACAATACCGGGATAATAGCGGTATACATATCTGATCTTGTCAAATTCATCCGATGTAAACGGCTTGTCTGTTAGCTTTTTAAGGTCTTCTTGTCGCATCTGATCTCCTCCTTCCACATGTCCTGCTCGTAATGCTCCGCCATATACATGCCGTAGCTAATGCCACGCCGGATTGCCTGATAGATACACCATTCCAGCGTGCCGGGCTGTTTCTTTTTCTGTGCCATTTCATTTCCTCCTCTTCCTTTGCATTTCCCAGATCACCTTGTTTGCAGATTCCATCAAAAACACGGTAGGGTCTTCCCGTCGTATTTGCGTTCGCTTTTTCCGGATTTCCTCCCGCTCTTTTGCGTATTCTGCATATTTCTCGCAAGTGCTGTGACATCCAACTACACGATCTGGGCAGTCTTTACATGGTGCTGTCATGGTCAACCTCCAGATTTTGCATCACTTTTTTTCTGGTTCAGAAGCTGCTTTAACTTCTCATTTTCCTGTTGCTGTCTATTCCATTTTTCGGCATATTCACCGATATATCCAGTTTCTGGGTTTGCATTTCCTGCTCCAATGGTAAAGGGCATATCGATTTCGTCCAATATGCAGCTTTCTTCGTGGTAGATGTCATAATCTTCATGCAAATAATACTGATGCACAACTTGCTTTCCGTATTTGTTTCTGTGCGTTTCCTTGTAAAAGACCATCTTTCTACCGCAAAACGGGCACGGACTCAGTTTTTCACCTAGATTTTTTATTAGTTTCCCCATGTTATCGCCTCTCTTGTCCTGCCAGCGTTTCTGAAATATCTACTATCCGCACATGCAGTCCGGGACGTTCCTTGTGCCAAATCTTTTCGATTTGCTCTTTTGCAACCAGAGCGTCATCTGTCCAATATCCAAGGGCGGTCATAATGTCCTTTAACGCCTTGTCCAGATTGTCCGTATCCGGTCGAGTGGTCTTGTATTCGCCGTCAACGTGTGATTTGCCCTTGTACGGGAAGCGCCACGTAACATACAACGCCACCGCTCCGGTCAGCGGCTCTCTGGGTGCGTGTGGAGCAAGTACCAGCCGCAGCAGCTGCTTTGCGTCCCTTGCCTTTGCCGTCTCGTAGACAACGACTCTGCCATTACGGATTGCATATTGCTTTTCCTGCGCCGTGGCTCTTGGCGGGTCAAAGTGAATATCAAACTCCATATGCACCGCCTCACTTTAGCCGATAATTCCGGTCGTTCCCGTTGCTGATCTGCGCCACAAATCCGCCGCAGCGCTCCCGGATGCGTCCGGCAAGAGCGGCATCCAGTCCGAACAAATCGCTTAGATGTATTTCACTGGAAATGATTGTTGGCTTTTTCCGTGCATACCGTTCGTTGATGATCTCAAAGGCAATGTTGAGTTCTCGCTGCACATCCTTGTCCGGCTGTGCCTTTTTGTTCGCCTTTTCATCATCGCTTTTGCCCTCTTCGGATTTTATCGCCGCAGATTTCAAAAAATCGTCTATGTACAGCACATCGCATTCCGACAGCTGCTGGAATTTACGATCTCTCGTGTCAAACCGCTGCATCTCACGGTACAGGGTGCGCCACATCTCGTACCTGACAGATAACCCTCGCTTTAACAGCACGCCACACACTGCTGTACACAGGTGCGTCTTGCCTGCTCCGGATTGCCCTGCCATGTACAGCCACCGTCCGTCCTGCTTGTTCGCATAGTTAACGGCGGTTGCTTTGGCTCTGGTCTGCCACGGCTCTGTGCAGACGTAGCGGTCAAATGTCATGCTTGCCAGCGCATCCGATAGCCCAGACTGCGCAATGTTCGCACGGCTTTTCCGGATTTTCATACACTCGCACTCTTTGAGTATCTGGTACCCATCACTTACGACCGCAATGTAACCACGATTTTTGCATTTCCGGCAATCATAGCCTGTCAGATTGCCCTCTGTGGCGTTGTACCAGTCACAGCGCATTTGTTCGTAATCGTCCATTGCCATGTGCTTGTCAAATTGTGCCGTCATAGCAGGCGGCAGGGATGCTGCTATCTGTTCCATTGTGTTCACCTCCCTCCGGTTTGTCGTCGTACTTGCCTTCCATGATCTTGTCAAAGTTGCCGTCCCGCATCATCCAGTCAAAATCTGCTGACCAGTCCCGATTGTTGCTGCCTTTCAAAAAGCTGCTCGCTTCCGCCTTTTCAAACAATTGCCGGAAGTCCTCCAGCGAGTGCGTCCGCATGCGTGCCTTGATTGCTTTTTTTCGGCGGTCTGACATTCCCCGGAGTCTTGGATAGCTTGTGCAGATGTCGTGGTACATGTCGGCTATCTCCTGATAGCTGACATTCTTAGACTCCGTAGGAGTCTTTTTATTTCTATCTCTTACTCTATCTCTATCTCTAATCTCTATCTCTATCTCTGTATCTACATTTTTACCGTCTGTGGGTAACTCCGTGGTAACATTGTTACCACCATCGGAAATACACGCAGTTTCGGTGCTTTCTAACCGCTTACGTTCACGGCTTTTGCGCATGAGTTCCGCCTTGGTCGTTTCAGAGCCTGTCAGGCTTTGCACTTGCTTTAGATATAGTTCACCGTTTTCTAATATTTCTATTAGACCGATTTTTTTCAGGATTTCCATCGCTACAACGACAGTATCAAACTTTGTTCGGGTGATCTCGGCGAGCTTTTTTGTGTCATACGGGATAAGCAAATCCCCAACATTGCGGATTAAAATTCCGTCCGTTTTCAACGATTTCAAACACAGTTTGAGGTAGAAAAGTACATACTCTGCACCGTGCTCCTGCTCTTCCATCCAGCTGATTGCATCATCATCAAAAAAGTCATTTTTGAGTTTCAGCCAGTAGTATTTTTGACTTTGTGCCACGATTTTCATCACGTCCTTTTTGGTGATTTGTCAATGCATTAACATATGGAGTGGCACTGGTTAGCCCAATGCCCTAGAAGCTCCGGCAGTCCAAATGAACTGCGGTTACAGGTATTTAGCCGCCTGTGGTCGCTGTTGCGGTTATCTGATAACGGGTTCCGATACGTTTAGATTGCCTGCAACTCGGCATGGACGGGCGTTCCGGAATTGCACCGGAAACCGTGGATATATGAGTCCACGGCATGACTGCATCGCCCGATTGCGGCGGCTGCCAAACCGCCGCTTGAAAGGAGTACCTATGGTTTGAAGATGTTGGAACGGTGTGCCGGAGTTGCACCGGCAGATCGTGGGGTGGACAATCCCACAACATGACTGCATCACCGCATCTGCGACGGTTGCCGAAACCGCCGCAAACAGGGGGAAATAAAAATAGGAGGTGTCCCATTCGGGGCGGTGGAGAGCGGTTTTGCGCCATGCTCAGGGCGGGAGGATTAGCCGTCTAATAGTTCGGTGTTCTTGATCTTGTCCAGTACGTAGCCCTGCAAGTTGGCAATCGGCTCCAGCGCACGTCGCACCATGTTGTCGCTGAGTCCTGTTCCAACATCCACCAGCTGTGCGACTACATTGCTTACCGGCAGTGTGATCTGGGTTTCGGCGATTTCGTTTCTGTCAGGCTTGACCATCGTATAAGTAACTGTGATTTTTTTCATGTATCCACTCCCTTGCGGATAATAGTATCTCGTTTCAGTGCCATCGTCATCAATTTTGGCATACGCTTTATTAGCCGTCATAAAACAGCTATTCTGACAGCCTGTTTTTGAACACTCTGTATTTTTCTGTGGATCACATAGATACAGAGTGTCTTTTTTCTCATCCGTTTTCATTGGATTTCACCTCCTCGGTTTCGTTTTCCCTATAGTAGACTACACGGTTTTGTTCTGCTGTCTGTTCCAGCGCTTGCTTTTGGTGTGGAAAAAGCGTTACCATTCTACGACCTTTAAGTCATGGCAATTGTAATCGCTCCACACAAATTTCCCGTAACCACAATCTTTGCAGCACAAATAGAATATTTCTTCATCGAGAACCCATTCAGTCGGCTTCTGTCCGGCTCTCCACTTGCAGCCATTCTTTTCGGCTGCCTCCAGAAAGCTTTTTTCGTTTTTCTTTGTCAGCTTCACGGCAATCTTTCCGCTTTTGAACGATTCCCAGTCGAACGGCTTTGTCCATACAAAAATTTCACTTTCCGGTACGTCGGTTACAAAGCAAAGCTTCCCTTCACGTGTCGAAATCCAGACGTTTTCTTTCGGCTCACACTTAGACAAACGAATTAACTTTTGTACGTCTTCGCACGAATCGTCATAAATAACAAACGGATTAAACTTCGTTGCCTGTTTCCCACTGCGCCAGAAAAAACCTTTCTTTTCACAGTTCTGTAAAAAGTCGTTGATGGTTTCACGGTTTACCTGTACAGAAATTTTTCCGTCACCGAACGTGAACCAATCGAAACGAGTCTTTGCCACGCCATTGCTTTCTGTGAATAACCGTTCCAGTGCCAGCTTTGCGCCAAAAGCAAAATCAAATGCATCTCCCGGAGCGCACTTTGCAACGCCTGTTCCACGCTTTTCGCCATCCATATACTGCGTAGCTGTAACGGTATTTCCGTTCCGCAGGATGACGACTTTCAATTCACGGGACAGGATTTCCGAATTTTTGTACTGTGGCACAGGCACCAGATGTTTCGAAAAATCGGAACCAGCCTCAAAAAACTCGACAGAATTCGGATTTTTACCGGAAACAGTCTCATAAAAGTATTGCATAATTCTAAAACTTTTGTATTTGCCCGTGATCTTGATTATATTGCCTGTTTCCTTACCCTCACCACCGACGAGGTACATTTTTCCAACTTCAATTTTCATTAGCAACTTTCTCCTCTCTTGTGGCGCTGCCACATAACCCTAACTCAATGTTAGGCTTTTGCTTGATACGGAGCGCTCAGGAGTTGCACCCGAGTAGTCTACTCGCTCCATCTGCGACAGCTGCAAGGCTGCCGCTTGGGGGATTTGGAGATGGTGGAGAGCGGTTTTGCGCCATGCTCAGGGCGATTCGGTTATGCGTTTTCTCGTTTCCGCTTTTCTCTGATGCGCTCCCCCGCCCATGCGTTCAACGCAATTTGTGCGACACGGTCAAGGATTGCATCAATTTCCGCCTTGTCCTTTTCCCGGTCAAGACAATAGTTGTCTGCAATTGCAATCCGTGTATTGCCGATGGTAAAGCGTTCCACAATGTGCGGATTCTTTTCCCGGCGATCTACTGGCATGACACCATCTCCCTTCGGCTAATTTTATGCCGTTATAACTTGTCCGTTGCTTGCGGTTTATGCGCTCTTTTTCTGGGGTGCTTTGCCGTCCTCAATGCCTCGGATATACGTAAGCGCCTGTACAAGTCCACGGTCGGACAGTCCATATAATTTCGCCATCTGGCTCAGGAGCTTTTCAGCGTCCTTTACTTGTCCTTGTTTTTTATTTGCCATAGTGATTTCCTCCTTTCTATTGTGTTTTCAGTTGAATTGTGGTATACTTTGTAAAAAAGGAGCGTGTTTCAAATGCAGAATATCCTCGATTTTTTCAAAGAAAACACAATGACAAAAATTTCATTCTGTCTTTCCATCGTTTCGTTCTGTCTTTCCATTTACAATTTCGTTCGCAATTTATGGGAAAATCATAAGAACCTTGAAGTTTCATTTGGCTTTATGTCCAAAATTATGGCATCCGACCAGTACATTCAAATCAACATCATCAATAAATCTTGTAAACAAATCACTGTATCAAGCATAAAAATGAAAAGTAGTTTCGGATTTTTGAATATGAAAAATGAATGCGTTCTTTATTTGGAATCAAAAAAGACGCTCGGAACAAGAGTCACATCACAAAAAAGTTCTTATACATCCGCAACCCCATTTTACATTTGCGAATTAGGTTATTACTCCGGATGTTTTGTGATTTCCAAAAGTGAAAATTATTTGAAATGCAATGAAAATGTAGAAATTATTCTTGGAACAAATCGTGGAAAAGTCAAAAAGAAAATAACCACCCCTGATTCATACGAGATTCCAAGGCACATCAGCGGTTCATAAACGCAGTGATAATTCCCATAATGATTGACAGAATTGACATCACCAGTGTTGCGTACACCATCCAGTCATCCATTTCCATTCACCTCCCTTTTTTACCCCGTAGGGCTGGACTGGTGATTTTTTAGAGCCGCACCAGCGGACGGCTTGAAAATTATTCGCCCAGTTCGTCAACGTGCTTGCCGATAGCATCTCTCGGATTGCTGTACCCAAGAACATCGGTTACATCCTTGCCCACAAACCAAGGCTCGTTATCAATTGTGATTGTGCGGACGCTGGAACCCTCATAGTTCCAAAGTTGGATTTCGTCTTTCATTTTCTTTTTCCTTTCTGTTGTATTTCCTGTCAAATTGTGATAAAATTGACAGGAAAGGGGGTGAATCATGTGAGTAAAGGGCAATTGATTATCAGTATTGTGTCAATCGCTTGTTCCAGTGCAATTTCCATTGCTTCATTGACTTTTACAATATGGAGAGAAAAGCAATATTTTCTAAGGGAAAAGAGACTGGAGCGAATCAAACGTTTATATATGCCGTTCTATAAAAATTGTGTTGCTTTTTTATATCCAGAGCATCAATTTTCAGAATTAAACGAAGATGCACAAAAATATCTTGAAGAAAAGATATTCAATAACATGGAATTTGCAAGCACAAAATCGCAAATGTATTATATCGAATTTTATAGAACATGGCTCAATAGCCCATCCAGAACGGCAGACAATTTGACAGACCCCGATGTAGACGCTGCATTTAACAGGGTCTACAGATCCCTATTATCAGAATACAAACGCCTATGCAAAAAGACAAATTTGCAAGAACCGCCATTGTCACTCTGAATGCAATCGGTGCTTCAACCTGCCATAACCTTACCATGTAATATGTCAGAAGCAGCGCATCGCACATATGAACAATTCCCAGTGCAATCATTTCCAAAGAAATCACCACCTATCTATTAGTACCATGATTGCAAGTAGAATGAAATTAAAAATCCCGTAAATCAATGCAAGCAAAATCATTTTTCATTCCTCCTGTTTGTACCTGTGCAGCCCGAGTTCTTTCAATTCCTGCCGCAGTTTATTCGCCCAGTTCGTCAATCAGTTCTTTCGACCAGCTTTCAGCGGAACCAAGTGCCACCCAACGATCACCCATTTTTTCAAAATACTGTACCATTTCTTCGTCTGTGATTTCAATCTTCTTCCATTCGTTAACCATGATAGTTCTTTTCATTTTCTTTTTCCTCCGTTTTCATTTCCCGTGACTAGCACGTTTCGTGTTAACCACTGTATATATAATACTACTTTACGTTGTATTTGTCAATAGACTTTGCCACTTTTCGTTGCATCGCACAAATTTGAAGTTGTATTTTTATGTAATATTACAAATTAAAAGTTGCAATTATAAGATTACTATTGACTTTTACTACTTTACGTTGTATAATAGAATACAACAAAAGGTGGTGATATATTGGAAATTAAAATAAAACGAGGACAAATATTAAAAGACCTACGCAAAAATTACACCAAACAAAAATTAAATCAAGCGGACGTTGCCAATATTATCGGAGTGTCTGTCCAAGCTTATCAAAAGTATGAATACGGAACAGCAGAACCAACATTTGATACTATAAATAAACTTGCCGACTTTTATGGAGTAACAACTGATTATTTATTAGGCAGACAAGAAGCAACCGATTCAAAAAACCCGCTTGACGAATTTGCCCAGCGTGAACATCTGAAAACGCTTGAAAAGCTGTTTATGCAAAAATACCTGAACTTGACAAGCGAGCAGCGGGACAAGGTGCTTGATTTTTTGCGGGAAATTGTTGCGGACGAGGCTGCCGCTGCTGCTGCGGCAGAAGAAGCGAGAAACAACATGGAGATCGTAAGAACAGCAGCACGAAAGCCTACCGCAAACAATGCGCCGCATACGGAAGCATATCCAAAAGAGCTGCTGGACGAGATGGACAGAACCGCTCCACGAACAGATAGCGATATGTAACACAAATAAAAATCACCGCTGTTCTTTCTGACACCTGCCGCATTATTCAGCTTTGCACGTTTTGCGCTTGCTGTAATTATATTATAATCACTTTTTGCGCTTTTGTCAACGCCAAATCCAGAAAAAACGTACACAAAAAGTGCTTTCTCTGTTTTGCACAAAAACGCGTATCGAAATTTTAAATATGCTTATTCTGTGCTTTTTATAAGATTTTCATTGGTATTCAAACACATTTTGTGTATAAGCATATTTATAGACAGGAGGCGATATTATGCTAAAAGATACTCTCAAATTATTAAGAGAGCAAAAAAATCTTACCAAAAAACAAGTGGCGGATGCAATTGAAGTCACAGAACGTGCTTATATTACTTATGAATATGGTCAACGTGATGTTAGTACAGAAACGCTCCAAAAACTCGCCGACTTCTACGGTGTCACCACGGACTATCTCCTCGGCAGACAAGAAGCAACCGATTCAAAAAAACCGCTTGACGAATTTGCACAGCGAGAGTGTCTGAAAAATCCAGAAAAAGTCTTTTTGCAAAAGTATCTGGAATTGACGGATGACCAGCGAGACAACGTTCTTGACTTCTTTCGCAGGGTTGCAGAGGGCTTGCACGAAGAAACGTAGTCCATAAATAAAAAATCACCTCAATGGTATAATAGCCATTGAGGTGATGATAAAACATGGATTATGGTGTCTATAAAAATGCACGGAACGCAAGCTGGCAGTGCCTGATTGACTGTGGCGTGTCAGAATTGCCTGTCAAGCCAACACGGATTGCATCGCATTATGGCGTGGAATGTATCGAATTTGCCCCGCTGCTGCAAGACGGAGAGGCAGGGAGAATCCTACAGCGAGCAGATGGCAGAATACAGATTGTATTGCATCCAGACCAGCCTGCTCCCAGAAAGCGTTATACTGTCCTGCATGAGTTAGGGCATTACCTGTTGGGACATCTGGGAACGGAACCACTTGCACGCAGTCACAACGATATCACACAGCCAGAAGAGTATGCAGCAGAGCGTTTTGCTGCCGATGTGCTGATGCCTGCGTGCGTTCTGTGGGGCTTACAGCTGCACACTGCGGAAGAGATCGCCCAAGTATGTGGCGTGTCTCTGACAGCCGCACAACGGCGTTCTGAACGGATGACGACGCTATATCAGCGTAATATGTTCTTGGTGCATCCATTGGAGAGGCAAGTATACCGTCAGTTTGAGTCATTTATCCGGACAAACAAGTAAAAACGCCGCACCTGCTCTAACAGGTACGGCGAATTGATGGAGGGATGCTATGATAGTACGAAACCATTTCTATTATAGCACATTTCCCCCGAAAAATGCAAGAGGGAATCAATAATGGAAACATATTGCATCTATCTCCGGAAATCACGTGCAGATGCGGATGCAGAGGCACGTGGTGAGGGAGAAACGCTGGCACGGCATGAACACATCTTGTCAGAGCTAGCAAAGAAACAGAAATATCACATCTCTAAAGTATATCGGGAAATCGTATCTGGCGAAACGATTGCTGCCCGTCCGCAGATGCAGCAGCTGTTGCAAGACGTGGAATCTGGTATCTATGCCGGCGTGCTGGTCATGGAGGTGGAGCGTCTCGCCCGTGGTGACACCATAGATCAGGGCATTGTGGCGCAGGCGTTTAAGTACTCTGATACAAAAATTATCACACCGGTTAAAACCTACGACCCGAACAACGAATACGACGAAGAGTATTTTGAATTTTCTCTTTTTATGTCCCGCCGTGAATACAAGACCATCAAGCGCCGTATGCAGGCAGGACGCTTTGCAGCCGCCAAAGAGGGTAAGTATGTTGGCAATGTCCCGCCCTACGGGTATGACCGCCAAAAGCTTGACCATGACTCCGGATTTACGCTGGTGCCCAATCCGGAGGAGGCGAAAATAGTCAAGATGATTTTTGAATGGTATGTCCATGGTGCAATTATGGAGGACGGGACAAAGCAACGACTCGGCAGCACATTGATTGCGTACCGCCTCCATGATATGGGATTTACCACACGCAAGGGCGAGAGATGGAGTCTGAACACTGTCCGCAGCATCTTGACCAATCCGGTATATGCGGGAATGATACGCTGGGGATATCGACCGCAAAAAAAGGTCATGAAAAACGGAGCTGTCACCAAGAGCCGCCCGAATATAACAACGGATGATTATGTACTCGTAAGAGGGCTGCACGAGCCGCTTATATCGCAGGAAGATTATGACGCAGCGCAGGAGCTGGCGCATGACAAGCGCACCATCCCCAAGGTCAACATGGATAAAACATTGAAAAACCCGCTTGCAGGCATTTTGATCTGTAAAAAATGTGGGAAATTTATGACACGTAGACCGTTCGGCGCAAAAAGGAGACAAGACACAATATTGTGCAAAACACCTGATTGTGACAATGTGGCATCTGATCTATGCCTTGTAGAGCAGCGCATACTGGATAGCCTCCAAGCGTGGCTGCATCACTACGAAATGCAATGGCAGGGACATCAGCCTGCTCCCGAAATAGATAACAGTGAACAGATCGCCGCTATAGATGCTCTTAAAAAGGAGCAGGAAAAAGCCAAGCAGCAGCTGGAAAAGGCGTATGATCTGCTGGAACAGGGCATCTATGACACCAACACCTTTGTAGAGCGTTCCGCCACGTTAAAAGCAAAAATCTCTGACACGCAAAAAAGAATTGAAAAACTGGAACACAACATGCAGGAGCAGTCATCAAGAGAGCGGGAAATGCAGGAACTGATACCAAAGGTACGGCATCTCCTCGCCGTGTATGATACGCTGCCGGATGCGGCGGCGAAAAATCAGATGCTTTGTCAGGTCATCGAAAAGGCAGAGTATTACAAGGCGCACAGTGCACGATGGCATGGTAGCGTTGACGATTTTGAGGTTGTGATCTATCCGAAGTTACCGAGATAGCGTTATTTTTATTTATGTATAGCATGTGTGTTCCGACGAGCTGGCGCACGTGGAGATCATTTCCGCCATTGTCTATCAATTAACACAAGGACTGACACCGGAGCAAATCAAGGAAGCGGGCTTCGACACCTACTTCGTCGACCACACCTTGGGGGTATATCCCCAGTCTGCCGCCGGTGCTCCTTTCACCGCCGCCTATTTCCAGTCCAAGGGCGACCCCATCACTGACCTGACGGAAGACCTTGCGGCGGAGCAGAAGGCACGCACCACGTACGACAACATCCTCCGGCTGTGTGACGACCCCGATGTGCGGGATCCCATCAAGTTCCTGCGGCAGCGGGAAATCGTCCACTTCCAGCGCTTCGGCGAGGCACTCCGTGCGGTGCAGGAAGATCTGGATACGAAAAACTTCTACTGCTGCAATCCCTCCTACGACTGCGGCTGCGGAAGAGCCGCAAACCGGATGCGAAAAATGCGGTAACAAGTGCCGGCGGACGAAACACCGTCCCTGAAAATGCAAAAAGCCTGCCGAGAATCGAATCCCCCGGCAGGCTTTGCTGCGTCTATTCTCAGAGCTTGTGTTCGTAGGAAATATATGCGGATTT
>NZ_FR898062.1:0-837 GCF_000437175.1 Ruminococcus sp. CAG:330
AGCACTGCACAATTGTATCATTTGTGCAGTGCGGTTCTGTGGTGTGTAACCTACGCTACAAATAATACAAAATCCTCGAAATTACGGGCTTTTTAGACGTACTTTACAAAAGATACAATTTTTTTGAAAGTAGACTAATCCACAGAGATTTTACGCAGATTTGCCCTTGTTCTTTCCTAAAGGGTGTGCTATAATGAGTTTATTCAGGGAACTGAAAATAGACAAAGGAGAAAAAACAGCGTGGAGGAAAGAAACGTAACGAAGATTCCAGTTCGCCATGAATTACCACGATTATCCAAAGTTGGTGTTTATTGCAGAGTAAGTACAAATCAGCCAGAGCAGCTTCGCAGTATGTCTGCCCAAGCATCTCATCTCACAAGAACAGTTCTGCACAGCAGAGGATGGATACTGATTGATATTTATCTGGATTTTCATACTGGATTAAATGATAACAGACCAGAATTACAGAGATTATTGAAAGATTGCAGGTCCGGAAACGTTGATACCATTCTAACAAAAAGCGTCAGCAGATTTGGACGGAATACCAACAGACCAGAATTACAGAGGTTATTGAAAGATTGCAGGTCAGGAAACATTGATACCATTCTAACAAAAAGCGTCAGCAGATTTGGACGGAATACTGCTGAAACAATCCGCCTGATTCGAGAACTCAATGCCATTGGAGCCAGAATTATATTTGAGAACGAAGAAATCGACACTTCAAAATGTGAAAGCGAATTTCTTGTCACTTTAATTGAAGCCTATGCACAAGAAGAAAGCTATAACCGCAGTGAGAATATTCGATGGGGCATTGAAAAGCGAATGCAAAATGGAACA
>NZ_FR898063.1:0-8520 GCF_000437175.1 Ruminococcus sp. CAG:330
GCTGCGCTCAGCTGGAGCAGCCTTTTCGGGGCAACAATTCTGAAATCGTTTCGTTTCCGCACGATGCTTTTTGTACCGTGTCCTTAGCCTCCCCTGAAAGGGGTGACTCCCCACAGGGTGGGGAGATGCCCAAAGGGCAGAGGGGACCGCTCAGTACGAGGGGGACCGCCGATAGGCGGTGGAGGGGTCTTTTCGTGAAATCTTTTTATAATGTTTTCAATGCACTCTGTAGGGACACGGCGTGCCGTGTCCGCCAATTTCACAAAACCAAAACAGGATATTCCGCATCCCCCAGCGAAAAACGGTCTGACCAAAGCAGACCAGACCGTTTTCCGAAAATTCCTACAGCGTATAGCCCGCCGCTCGAAGCTGGTCGATGAGGTCGCCCAGAATGGCAGCGTTGGTGGAGGAGACCGAGTGGAGCAGCAGGATCTCCCCGCCGTGTGCGTGGGATACCAGCCGTTCCAATGCCTCCGCCGGATCCGGCTGCGCATCGGTCTTCCAGTCCACATAGGCATCGCTCCAGAACAGCGTCCGGTAGCCGCATGTGCTGGCAGTTTCCAGCGCCGCCTCGGAGTACTCGCCGCAGGGGCACCGAAAATACTGCATCTCATAGCCATAGGTGTCCAGCACGTACCGGTGCAGATCCATGATCTCCGCCTCTGCCTCCGCCGCTGTCAGCTGCGGCAGGCTGGCGTGGGTCATGCCGTGGTTCCCCAGCGTGTGCCCCTCTGCGATCATGCGCTGTACTAGATCCGCCTCCCGCTTGGCGTAGTCGCCGGTGAGGAAAAAGATGGCGGATGCGTGCTTTTCCCGCAGCGTGTCCAGAATCTGACCGGTATAGCCGTTTTCATAGCCCTGATCGAACGTGAGAATGATCCGTGTCCGGTCCGGGGTGGTGGCGTATGCCCCGTATGCGGCATACTGCTGGTCGAACGCCAGCGCATCCAGCGGACGGTTTTCGGCATCCACTGCCGTGCCCTGTCCGTAGCCGATGACGGCATTGCTTACTGCACAGACTGCCGTCTGGGGCAGCATGCCGGCGGCGAGCACCACGCCCGCCGTCCCTGTGAGCCATCGTTTCATGTGCATTCGCCTCCTCCGGCTGCATCAGCAGCCAGAGATAGCATGCCCCGCTGTCGCCGGATTATACAAAAAACGCTCCGGCAAATTGACCGGAGCGTGGGTGCAGCCTGTACGCTGAATCGAAACGAAAAATGAAACCAAAATACCTGTCGAACACGCTGTGCCGTGTCCGCCAGATAACTGCCTCAGGCAGCTCAGTTCTTCAAATAGGACTTTACCAGTGCCTGAAGCAGCTCGTCCCGATCAATGTGCCGGATCAGACTGCGGGCATTGTTATAGGTGGTTATGTAGGTGGGATCCTCCGAGAGGATGTAACCTACGATCTGGTTCACCGGATTATAGCCTTTTTTTGTCAGTGCGTCATATACAATCATCAGCGTTTTCTTCATCTCGATCTCTTTTTCATCACTGACGGAAAACGTCATTGTCTTATCATACATGAAACTTCAACCTCCTTCGGAACAGGGCACAGCAGCTCCTGCCGGAGAAGCCGCCGCTGCTATTTCTCTTCTATTATACCCGAATTTGCAGAAAGAAACAAGGGATAACCCGACTTTTTGCCGTTTTGCCATGGAATTATGGTTTGCCTTTGTGCAACATGACGAAAAAATCAGGAAAATTTTTCCGCATACCGCAAAAAAAGGGACACAAGGTCCCTTTCTCTGCCGGTGCTGCCGGAGCGGGCGCTTAGCCCTGTGTGCTGCGCTTTACGAAGGAGTCGCAGTTGGTGCACTCCGGAACGGTGGGGTTGCTCTCGTGGGTGCCCACACAGATGCAGTCCAGACCGCAGTAGTTTTCGGTGACCATGTTGTGCTTGCACTGGGTGACAGAGCACTTGATGTTGGAGTTCTTGTGTTTCATTTCCATGCTGTTTTTCTCCGTTTCCAAAAAATTTTGACCGGTGCGGCAGGGGATGCGGTGTTTCTGCCGTCTGCCGTACCGGTACACTCCCAGTATGCCCCCGCAGCCGGAGAATATACACAGCGGCTGTCAAAATGTGCAGCGGGGCGTATTTTGTCGATTTTTGCGAAACCCATTTTCTCTGGAAAAATGCCACAAAAAAACGCCTGCGGAATTGTGCAGGTTTTATGGTGAATTTGTAAATATGTACGCCGGGCTGGACATTTTCCCGAAAACAGATTGACATTTCGGTTACAAATGTGATACAATAGCCTTACATGTAGATGGTACGGGCACGGGAAACCTTCGGCGCACCGGAAAAGTCGCATGGAAACAAAACCATATTTTTGATACGGAGGTACTTCCATGAAATTTTCTGATGGCCTTTGGCTGAACCAGCGGGGGTATGAGGTTTCCTATGCAGCGCAGGCGTATGAGGTGACAGCTGCCCGGAACTCGATCCATGTATTTGCCACGGCAAATGCCATCTGGAATCGTGCCATGACACTCGGCGGTGTGACATTCGAGATCATCTACACTGCAGTTGCGCCGGACGTGATCCGTGTGCAGATCGCCCACCATCGTGGCGGACTGAAAAACAAGCCCCAGTTTGACCTGAACCTGCCGGAGGGCTACGTGCCGGATGACATCCACGAGGAGGACGGCTTCGTCTCCATGACTGTCGGCAGCACCACTGTGAAGATCAGAAAGGGCACAGACGGCTGGGATGTGTCCTATCTGCGGAACGGCAAGCGCATCACCGGCGGCGGCTGGCGCTCCACCTCCTACATTCAGGAGAACAAGTTCCATCGGGATGCCCGCCTCTCCGTGCAGACTGATGACGAATTTTTCAATTTCCCGCAGGACAGCCGCAGTGCCTATGTGCGGGAACAGCTGACGCTGGATGTGGGCGAATGTGTCTACGGCTTCGGCGAGAAGTTCACTCCCTTTGTCAAGAACGGTCAGACCGTGGAAACATGGAACTCCGACGGCGGCACCTGCTCCGACCAGAGCTATAAGTGCATCCCGTTCTATCTGACCTCCAATAAGTACGGCATTCTGGTGAACACCGCAGATAAGGTTTCCTTTGAAGTGGCTTCGGATACTATCAACAAGGTTTCCTTTACCGTACCGGGCGAGGAACTGGACTACTTCTTCATCGGCGGCGAAAACTTACAGGAAGTTCTGGTGAACTACACCGACCTCACCGGCAAGCCGGCACTTCCGCCGGCAAAAACCTTCGGTCTGTGGCTGTCCACCTCTTTCACCACCACCTATGACGAGGAGACCGTTACCTCGTTTATCAGCGGCATGGCAGAGCGTGACATTCCTCTCCAGATGTTCCACTTCGACTGCTTCTGGATGAAGGAATACCACTGGACGGACTTCGAGTGGGATCTGACCCAGTTCCCTGACCCGCCGGCAATGCTGAAGCGTCTGGCAGACCGGGGACTGGGACTGTGCTGCTGGATCAACCCGTACATCTCCCAGCGCTCCTGCCTGTTTGACATCGGCGTGGAGAAGGGCTACTTCCTGAAGAATCCGGACGGCAGCGTCTTCCAGACCGATATGTGGCAGCCGGGTATGGCGATCGTGGACTTCACCAATCCGGAGGCAGCCAAGTGGTTCGCATCCGGCGTGCGCAAGTTGTGCGAGATGGGCGTGACTGCCATCAAGACCGACTTCGGCGAGCGCATCCCCACCAAGGTGGTATACCACAACGGCGCAGACCCCATTGCCATGCACAATTATTATACGTATCTGTATAACAAGACCGTGTTCGAGGTGCTGGAGGACTACTACGGCAAGGGACAGGCGTGCCTGTTCGCCAGAAGCGCCACCGTCGGCGGTCAGAAGTTCCCGGTACACTGGGGCGGCGACTGCTCCGCAGAGTACACCTCCATGGCGGAAACTCTCCGTGGCGGACTGTCCCTGTGCTCCTCCGGCTTCGGCTTCTTCAGCCACGACATCGGCGGCTTCGAGGCAACCGCTTCGCCGGATGTCTATAAGCGCTGGTGCGCATTCGGTCTGATGTCCACCCACAGCCGCCTCCACGGCTCCACCTCCTACCGTGTGCCGTGGAATTTCGACGAGGAGTCCTGCGATGTCCTGCGTTTCTTTACCAAGCTCAAGGGCAAGCTCATGCCGTACCTCTTCGCACAGGCAGTCAAGACCCACACCACCGGTATCCCGATGATGCGCCCCATGGTCATGGACTATACCGACGATATCGCCTGCCGCTATCTGGATCAGCAGTACATGCTGGGCGATAATCTGCTGTGTGCGCCGGTATTCCGGGAGGACGGCGTGGCAAACTTCTACTTGCCGGAGGGCAAGTGGTACGACATCATCACCGGCAAGACCTACGAGGGCGGCAAGTATCACGCTGTGACCTGCACCTTCATGGAGATGCCGGTGCTGGCAAAGCCCAACTCCATCGTTGCGTTCGGTGCGTTCGGGAACCAGTTTGAGTATGACTATCTCAGCGGCGCAGACTTCTGCATCTGCAATCTGGAGGACGGCAAGTCTGCCTCGGCATCGGTTTACGATACCAAGGCAAATCCGGTGCTGACGCTCACCGCCACCCGCAAGGGCAATGCCATCACCATCGAGAGCGGTGAAACCGACAAGACCTTCACCGTCTCCGTTGCCGGCACAGATAAGAAGATCACCATGCAGGGTGGCAAGGGCGAGATCACTCTGTAAGATTCGCCGCTGCGGGAACGTCCTGCGTTCGGCGCACTTTGTAGGGACACGGCGTGCCGTGTCCGCTCAAAATAGGCTCCCCTGAAAGGGGTGATTCCCCATGGAATGGGGAAATGTCACGAAGTGACAAAAGGGACCGCTCGGTAAGAGCTGGCAGTGCGCAGCACTGACTGAGGGGTCTTCACTTATGCTGAAAAGGATTTTACGAAAGGACCTCTCCACCGCCTAACGGCGGTCCCCTTCCCCTTTCAGGGGAGGCTATCATGAAAATTGATTTTTGTGAGCTGGCAAGCCGTAGGCTTGACTGAGGGGTTCCTTCGTGGAACCTGGAGCAAAAGATTTGAAAGGAAGGACAGATATGGCTGGCGGAAAAACCAAAGACGGACTGGAGTATCTCTGGACGGATAAAAAGCGAACGCTGTTTGGACTGCCCCTGTCCTTTACCCGATATTACCTGACAGACACCCGCCTGATCACACGGGTGGGATTCCTGACCATCACCGAGGACGAGCTGGACATCTACCGCATCACCGACAAGAAAATGGAGCTGCCGCTGGGGCAGCGACTCTTCGGCTGCGGAACGATCATTCTGTTCAGCAAGGACGTGGACACCCCGGAAAAGGAGATCTGTTCGGTCAAAAATCCGCGGCAGGTGTCCGACCTCATCACCGCCTGCATCAATGAGCAGCGGGATCAGTTCGGCATCCGCGGCAAAGATATGGTGGGTCCCGGCGGTATGCCGCCGGAGAACCCGCCGGAAGAATAACCGCCATACGGATTCAGAGAGAAAGGAGGTCCTGAACATGCTTTCTTTTATCACAGAGAAACAGTCCTCGTGGGAAAAATTACAGGCGGAGACCCGTCCGATCTTTATCTACGGGATGGGCGACGGTGCAGAAAAGATCATGCGTGTCTTTCGGGAAAAGTCCATTCCGCTTGCCGGCATTTTTGCAAGCGATGACTTTGTGCGGGGGCATTCGTTTGCCGGCTACAAAGTGCGGAAGCTCTCCGAAATCGAAGCACAGGTCAGCGATTTTGTCATCGTGCTGGCGTTTGCCGCCGGCTACCAGTCCCTGGTGGACAAGATCGTGGAGATCGGAAAACGCCATACCCTCATCGTGCCGGATGTTCCGGTGGCAGGCGGCGGTCTGTTCACCTATGAGTACTGTCTGGAGCATGCGGCAGAACTGGAGGAGGTCTATGGAATGCTGGCGGACGACGAGTCCCGCCGTGTCTATGCCAGCATCATCAACTTTAAGATCAGCGGCAACATCCGCTACCTGCTGGATGTCACAACCCCCAAGACGGAGATCTACCGCAAGATCATCAACCTCACCCCCAACGAGGTCTATGTGGATCTGGGCGCATACAACGGCGACACGATTCAGGAGGTGCTTCAGCTCACACGGGGCAAGTACATCCGCATCTACGCCATCGAGCCGGACCGCAAGAACTTCAAGAAGCTCTGCAAGTATCTGGACGGCATGAACTACGTCTACGCCTATAACGCCGTGGCGTGGTGTCTGGATACCACTGTGCCCTTTGCCACCAAGGCAGGACGGCAGTCCGCCGTGTCCGCCTTCGGGCAGCAGATCGACGCGCGCTCGGTGGACAGCATCCTGCAGGGGAAACCGGCGACCATCATCAAGATGGACGTGGAGGGCTGCGAACGGGAGGCGCTCTGGGGCGCATCCCAGACCATCGCCCACTTCTCCCCCAAGCTGATGGTGTCCCTCTACCACCGGAACGAGGACATTTTCGCCCTGCCGCTGCTCATCCGGCGGCTCAACCCGAACTATGACCTGTATGTGCGGCATCAGCTGTACATTCCGGCGTGGGAAACCAACCTGTACGCTGTTCCCTCCGAGAAATAAGAACCTGTCTTCACAAGAAATATATGTGGATTTTCGAGCATAATTTTGTTGCAGACAAGGCAAAAATACGCAGGCGGGCTGTCGCCCGGCAAGTATTTTTCACGCAGGATGCAGCAAAATTTGCCGAAAAGACACGTGGATACACTTGTGAAGACAGGTTCTAATAAAGGCAATCCAAAAAAGCCGCCGGAAACGCAGATGGTTTCCGGTGGCTGTTGTTTTATGGAGAAACAGACTCTTATTGGTCCATCGCCTGACGATACAGCTCCCGCATCTGCATCATCCGTCCCTCTCCGGAGAACCGCACCGCATCGGCACGGTTGTGTGCGCCCATCTGTTTGCGGAGCAGCTTGTTGTCGCAGAGCTGCTGGATGGCATCAGCGCAGGCGAGCACCAGATCGCCCTTCAGACAGCAGGCGCTCTCCCCTGTCTCCGCATAGGTTTTCGTGCCGTGCACCCGTGTGACAATGAGGGGCAGACCGGCAGCCATTGCCTCCAGCGCCGCCATGCCGCAGCCCTCCCGGCGGGACGGCATGCAGAAGATGTCCGCTGCCCCCAGCAGATCCGGAATGTCCGTCCGGTAGCCCAGCAGGTGCACCCGCTCTGTGAGGTGCAGTTTCTCCGTCAGCTTCCGGAGAAAGGGCATATCCGGCCCCTCGCCGCAGATGATATAGTGCAGCTGATCCAGCTCCCGCAGCCGTGTCATCGCCTGTAACACAATGCGCAGCCGCTTCTGCATCCGCAGCGTGCCCACGGAGAGCAGCACCGTGGCATCCTCCGGAATGCGCAGCTCCCGCCGCACCTCTGCCGCACTGCGCTGAGGGGTGGCGTACCGTGTGCAGTCCAGCCCCACGTCCGGCAGATCAACCACCTGTGCAGCGTGGAGGCATTTTTTCGCATAGGCGGCATCCTCCGGACATACGGTCAGCATGACCTGCGTGTGTCTGCTGTGCCGGCGTTCCAGCGGCGCAAAGACCAGCCGTTCCGCCCCGTGGCAGCCGTGAAATACCCGGAAGTCGTGGGCGGTGTAGAATACCGGAATCCCCAGCTTTTCCGCCACGCTTCTGCCGTAGATGCCGGCGATGGTGCCGTGGCAGTGGAGTAGGTCAGGCTTCAGCTCCTCCAGCAGCGCCGTCAGCGCCTGCTTTGCCCGGTGGTTTTGGAGGAGGGAGAGGGCGTTGTCGGAAAAGGGAATGTCGTGCCAGATGAGTTTCGGGAATGTCTGGTTAAAGGCGTGGAGAGCGGCAGCGGAAACTGCCGGCTGCTGCAAATCGCACACCATGTGGATCTCACAGCCCAGTGTCTGGAGGGCGGTGAGATCGTTTTTTGTAAATTGTACCAGCACGGCAGCAGATGCCGCCAGCAGAACGATACGCTTCATAGATTAAAAGATTCCTTTCTGCGATGTTGTTGCACTAAGTATAGCATAAAATTCCGAAAAAGTCCAGCGGCGGAGAATTTTTGTGTGTCCCTGCGAAATTTCTGAATGCTTGCTTCTGCAATTTTGCAGCATGTCCTGTAGGGACACGGCGTGCCGTGTCCGATTCGTTTGCCCGAAACAAAAATGAAAAAACAGCTTTTCGAGGGTGGAGCGAACAAGACCGCTCCGCCCTGTGTGCCGCTTGCAGTGCCACAATTTTGAAAACGTTCCGGCGGAATGTTTTCAACGGAATTCCCCTTTCCCGAAATCGGCGGACACGCCGTGCCGTGTCCCTTATCAAATTAACAGGCAAACAAAAAGCAGAGCGTCCGTCCAGACGCTCTGCCTTTCTTATGAGGGGATAAATTTCATGAAATACAGGAAAACTCCAGATGCGGGAAAAGATGCGAAACAGGCTCTTAAAAACCGCCGCCGCCCCAGCCGCCCTGACCGCCGCCGCTGGAGGCAGAAACGGCCGTACCGCCGCTGATGGTTCCGTCGTAGCCGCAGCGGCTGGGGCCGTCCTGACTTGCA